>NZ_JBEORY010000019.1:0-135749 GCF_040302665.1 Kitasatospora sp. NPDC097691
GACGCGGTGAAGGCGCGCACCGGCGCCAAGGGCCGGGCTCTGTTCATGCCCCTGCGCCTCGCGCTGACCGGGCTCGACCACGGCCCGGATCTCTCCGCGCTGCTGCCGCTGATCGGGCGGGAGCGGGCGCGCACGGCTGTCCTCCGGTCAGTCCGGCTCGGTGGCCGTCGCGCCGAGGGTGCCGCGCAGCCACTGCTCGACCTCGCCGACGTGCACCGTCGCCCAGGCCTGGGCGAGCTCCGGCTGCCGGGCGGCGACGGCCTCGTGGATCGCCCGGTGCTGCTGCCAGGCCCGCGCCACCGCGCCCTCCTCGATCCGCCCGCGCCACAGCCGGGCGCGGGCGGTCGGCGCGGAGAGGCCCTCGATCAGCGAGCAGAGGACGGCGTTGCCCGAGCCGGCCGCCAGGCGGCGGTGGAACTCCATGTCGTTCTCGATCAGCGACTCCGGCGAGGTGTCGTCGTCGAGCCGGTCCAGCAGTTCGCCGAGGGCGGCGATGTCCTCCTCCGGCATCACCCGGGCGGCCATCGCGGCCGCGGCCGGTTCCAGGATGCGGCGGACCTCCAGGAATGGCAGCACCGTGTCGTCCTGCTGGAGGTCGACGGCGAACGCCAGCGCGTCGACCAGCAGTTCGGGCTCCAGGCTGGTCACGTACGTGCCGTCGCCCTGGCGCACGTCGAGCACCCGGATGAGGGCGAGCGCCCTGACCGCCTCGCGCAGCGAGCTGCGGGACAGGCCCAGGCGCTCGGCCAGATCCGGCTCGCGCGGGAGTTTCGAGCCCGGGCGGAGCTCACCGCTGACGATCATGGCCTTGATCTTCTCGATCGCCTCGTCGGTGACCGGCACGCGCGCTCGTCTCTCTCGTGACCGTGTCCGGGTCCGTGCAGGATGGGTCATGCCCGCGCGGGCGGCCTGAGCCCGTAGACCCGGACCGCGTTGTCGTGGAACAGGGCGTCCTTCTCGGCAGGGCTCAGCCGGTCGGTCAGGCGGTCCGCGAGGTCGACGACCTCGCGGTACCCGGCTTCGAGGGTGCAGACCGGCCAGTCCGAGCCGAACAGCAGCCGGTGCGGACCGAAGGCGTCGAGCACGGTGTCGGCGTACGGCTGGAGGTCCGCAAGGCCCCACGCGCCCGGGGCGGCCTCGGTGACCAGGCCGGAGAGCTTGCCCACCGTGTTCGGCAGGGCGGCGAGGCGGCGCACATCGGCGGCCCAGGGGGCGAGGGCGCCGGTGGCGACCGGCGGCTTGCCGAGGTGGTCGAGGACGAAGGTCAGCCCGGTGAGTCCGGCGGCCGCCAGGAAGGCGGCGGGAAGCTGGTGCGGCTTGACCACCAGGTCGTACGCAAGCCCGGCGCCAGCAACGGCGAGCAGCCCGCGGCGGACGTCCTGGCGCAGCAGCCAGTGCGCGTCGGCTTCGTCCTGGACCTGGTGGCGGATGCCCACCAGCCGCTCCCCGCCGGGCAGTTCGCGCAGTGCGGCGATCCGGTCGACGATGTCGCGCGCGGTCAGGTCGGTCCAGCCGACCACCCCGGCGACCAGGTCGCTTCCCTCGGCGAGGGCCAGCAGTTCGGGTGTCTCCTCGGGGACGCAGACGGTCTGCACGACGACGGTGCCCACGACGCCGGCTGCCCCGGCCTCGACCGCCAGGTCGCCGGCCGAGAAGGAGCGGGCGAGCGGGGCGAGGGTCTCGCCGGTGATCCACGGCTGCGGGCGGGCGGCGAGGTCCCAGACGTGGTGGTGGGCGTCGATGACCGGGCGGGTGGTCACAGCTGCCACACCAGCGGGAGACCGGCGGCGGCGCCGTCCTCGGAGTAGTCGTGGACGACGTCGAGGAGTTCGCCCATCCTCGCCTGCCAGGCGATGTTGACCGGGAGGTGCTCCAGCTCGGCGAGCAGGCGGGCGTAGTCCTCGCACTCCAGGAGGTGGAACAGCTCGCAGCCGCTGCGCCAGATGGTCCAGGACGAGACGCCCGCCGCGCGGATCGCGGCCGTCAGCTCGTCCGGCACGGCGCGGTGGGCGGCCTCGTACTCCTCGATCCGGTCGTCGCGGACGCGGGTGTGCAGGGCGATCCTCATGGGCGGTGCTCCGGGTGGGTGGGGTCGACGATGACGACGTCGAGGGTGCGGGGGCCGTGGACGCCTTCGACCCGGTCGAGCTCGATGTCGCTGGTGGCGGACGGGCCGGAGATGAACGTCAGCGGCCGGGTCGGGACGAGGCAGGCGAGGGCGTCGGGGACGTCGTCGGCGATCTGCTCGGCGCGGACGATGCACAGGTGGTAGTCCGGCACGAGGGTGAGGGCGCGCCGGCCCTGGCCGGGCCCGGTGTCCAGGACGATGGTGCCGGTGACGGCGATGCCGGCGGCGGCGAGGGTGATCGCTCCGTCCAGCGCGTCGAGTGCGGGGACGTCGAGCGGTTCGGGGTGCCACTCCCAGTCGCCGGGCGGCAGCAGTTCGACGGGGAACGCGCCCGGCAGCGCGAGGCGTCGGGCGCGACGGGCGGTGAGCGCGGCGGCGATGGCGGCGGGCAGGCCCGCGAGGTCGGTGCGGGTGACGGTGGCGCGGTAGTCGGAGACCCGCTCGGCGAACAGGGCGACGACGTCCTCGCCGGGTCCGACGTGGCTGCGGCGGTAGGCGCGGGGGACGGGGACGTCGCCGGGCTCCTCGGTGGCCGGGACGTCGGCGAGGGCGGCCCGGATACGGCCGAGGATGGCGTCGCGGCTGCTCATCGTCCCTCTCCTTCCTTGTTCTTGCGCCACCAGGTACGGAAGGACTCGGCGGGCGGTGCGGGAGTGTCACGGGTGTCGGACCAGCCGTGCAGCGGGCCGGGCAGTCGGCCGATCCTGCCGTTCCTGGCGATCGCCCGGCCGCCGAGCGCGGCGGCCTTCTGCGCGGCGCCCAGCAGGCCCGGCGAGTCGAGGACCTTGGCGGCGGCCTTCATGGCCAGGGCCTCGGCGGTGGGCAGACTGCGGACCTCGCGCTCGGCCTCGACGACCTCGGCCCGCAGGTGGGCGAGCACCTCGGGGATGTTGATCTTGACGGGGCAGGCGTCGTAGCAGGCCCCGCACAGGGTGGAGGCGAACGGCAGGCTGGCCGCGTTGTCCACTCCGACGAGCTGCGGGGTCAGCACCGCGCCGATCGGCCCGGGGTAGACCGAGCCGTAGGCGTGGCCACCGGTGCGCTCGAACACCGGGCAGACGTTGAGGCAGGCCGAGCAGCGGATGCAGGCGAGGGCCTGACGGCCGACGGTGTCGGCGAGGGTGTCGGTGCGGCCGTTGTCGAGCAGCACGAGGTGGAAGGCGGACGGCCCGTCGCCCTCGGTCGTACCGGCCCAGGTGGAGGTGTACGGGTTCATCCGCTCGCCGGTGGAGGAGCGCGGCAGCAGCTGGAGGAACACCTCCAGGTCGGACCAGGTGGGGACGACCTTCTCGATGCCCATGACGGTGATCAGGGTCTCGGGCAGGGTCAGGCACATCCGCCCGTTGCCCTCGGACTCCACCACGACGACCGTACCGGTGTCCGCGACCGCGAAGTTGGCGCCGGAGACGGCGACCTTGGCCGTCAGGAACTTCTCCCGCAGGTGGCGGCGCGCCGCCTCGGCGAGCTCCGCCGGCTCGTCGCTCAGGCCCTCGGGGGCCGGCTGCCCCCACTCCCCCATCCGGGCGGCGAACAGGTCGCGGATCTCGGTGCGGTTCTTGTGGATCGCCGGGACGAGGATGTGGGAGGGCCGGTCGTCGCCCAACTGCACGATCAGTTCGGCGAGATCGGTCTCGTACGCGGTGATGCCGTGTTCGGCGAGGTGCTCGTTGAGGCCGATCTCCTGCGTGGCCATGGACTTGACCTTGACCACCTCCGACTCGCCGGTGGCCAGGACGAGTTCGGTGACGATCCGGTTGGCCTCCGCCGCGTCCGCCGCCCAGTGCACGATACCGCCCGCAGCGGTGACGGACTCCTCCAACTCGACGAGGTAGCGGTGGAGATGGCGGGCGGTGCGACGCTTGATCGCCTCGCCGGCGGTGCGCAGCTCCTCCCAGTCGTCCAGCTCGGAGGCGACGGCCAGGCGCTTGTCGCGGATGGTGCCGGTGGCCCGCTTGAGGTTGGCCCGCAGCTGGGTGTCCTTCAGCGCGACGCGCGCCGCGTCGGGGAAGGACGGCGCGCCGAGCCAGACCACGCCTCTGGTGCTCACAGCTCGGCTCCTTCCGTACTGGCGAGGATCTCCGCCAGGTGCATGGTCCGTACGGTGGCGCCCTGCCGGGAGAGGCCGCCGCCGATGTGCATCAGGCAGGAGTTGTCGGCCGCGCACAGCACCTCGGCGCCGCTGTCCAGGACTCCGGTCATCTTGTCGGCGAGCATCGCGGCCGAGGTTTCGGCGTTCTTGACGGCGAAGGTACCGCCGAAGCCGCAGCACGAGTCGGCGGCCGGGAGGTCGACCAGGTCGAGGTCCTTGACCGCGCGCAGCAGTCGCTGCGGCCGGTCGCCGAGCCGCAGTCCGCGCAGGGAGTGGCAGGTGGGGTGGTAGGCGACCTTGTGGGGGAAGCGCGCGCCGACGTCCGTCACCCCGAGGACGTCGGCCAGGAACTCGGTGAACTCGTACACCCGGGGCGCCACTTCGGCGACGTCGGCCTGCAACGTGGCGCGTCCGTACTGCTCGGCCACCACGGGGTGGTTGTCCCGGATCATGCCGGCGCAGGAGGCGGACGGGGTGATCACGGCGTCGTGGTCGGCGAAGGTCCGGGCGAAGCGCTCGACGAGGGGCAGGGCTTCCGGCCGGTAGCCGGTGTTGAAGTGCATCTGCCCGCAGCAGGTCTGCTCCTGCGGGAACTCCACGGTGTGGCCGAGCCGTTCGAGGACGGTCACCACGGCCCGGCCGGTGCCGGGGAACATGGTGTCGTTGAAGCAGGTGATGAACAGGGCGATCCGCATCTACTCCACCTCCCCCGGGGTCGGGACGCCGATGGGCAGCAGACCGCGCTCCCTCAGTTCCGCCCACAACGCCTGGGGGATGCGGTGGTTGAGCATCTCGGCGGCGTCCACCGCCTCGGCGGCGCTCCGGGTGCCGACGAGCACGCTCGCGACGGCCGGGTGACCGAACGGGAAGCGCAGGGCGGCGGCGCGCAGCGGCACGCCGTGCCGTTCGCAGACGGCCTTCAACTGCAGTGCGCGGTCGATGAGTTCGCCGGGCGCGGTGGCGTAGTCGAAGGTCGCGCCGGGCTTCGGGTCGGCCAGCAGGCCGGAGTTGAACACCCCGCCGACCACCACCCCGACGCCTCGTTCGGCGGCCAGCGGCAGCAGCTCGGCGAGGCCGCGCTGGTCGAGCAGGCTGTAGCGGCCGGCCAGTAGGACGGCGTCGATGTCGGTGTCGCGGACGAACCGGGCGGGCAGTTCGGCCTGGTTCATGCCGACGCCGATCGCGCCGAGGATGCCCTCCGCACGCAGGCGTTCGAGCTCCGGGTAGGCCTGGTCGAGGGCCTGCTCGGCGTGGTCGTCGGGGTCGTGGAGGTAGGCGATGTCGATCCGGTCGAGGCCGAGCCGGTTCAGGCTGTCCTCGATGGACCGGCGCACGCCCTCGGCGCTGAAGTCCCACCGGCGGCGGTGGGCCGCGGGGACGGCGAAGCCGTCGGCGAGGTCGTCGCCGTGGGCTCCGGGCGTCGGTTCGAGGATGCGGCCGACCTTGGTGGACAGCACGTACGCGTCCCTCGGCCGCTCGCGCAGCGCGGCGCCGAGGCGGCGTTCGGACAGGCCGAGGCCGTAGTGCGGGGCGGTGTCGAAGTACCGGACGCCGGCGTCCCAGGCGGCGGCCACGGCCTGCGCCGCCTGGTCGTCGCTCACCTCGGTGAACAGGTTGCCGATCCCCGCCGCGCCGAAGGCCAGCTCGCTGACTCTGACCGTGGTGCGCCCGAGGGGGTTCTCTCGGATGGTCACGGCGTGGGCTCCGGTCGCAGGCGCAGTCCGGCCATGCCGCCGTCCACCGCGAGGGCGGTGCCGGTGGTGCTGCCGGCGGCGGGGGAGGCGAGGTAGGCGATCGCGGCGGCCACCTCCTGGGCGTCGACCAGCCGACCGGTGGGCTGACGGCCGTTCAGCGCGGCCCGCTCGGCCGCCGGGTCCTCGGCCGCGTCGAGCAACCGGCCCACCCACGGTGTATCCACCGTCCCCGGGTTGACGCAGTTGACCCGGATGCCCTCGCGGACGTGGTCGGCCGCCATCGCCAGGGTGAGCGAGAGGACCGCCCCCTTGCTCGCCGAGTAGAGCGCCCGCTGCGGCAGGCCGACGGTGGCGGCGATCGAGCAGGTGTTGACGATCGAGGCGTGCGCCGACCTGCGCAGGTGCGGCAGGGCGGCCCGGCTGGTGCGCACGATGCCGAGCACGTTGATGTCCAGCACCCGGCGCCACTGCTCGTCGGGGTTGTCCTCGACCGTCCCGGCGGCGCCGATGCCGGCGTTGTTGACCAGGATGTCGATCCCGCCGAGCGCCTCGGCTGCGGCAGCCACGGCGGCCCGGACCGAGGTGTCGTCGCCGACGTCCGCCGTGTATTTGCGCATCGGGGCCGGAGCCCCGCTCGGGTCGAGGTCGAGCACGGCGACTCGCGCCCCGCGCTCGCCGAGCAGTTCGGCCGTCGCCAGTCCGATGCCGGAGGCACCGCCGGTGACCAGGGCCCGCAGGCCGTTCAGTTCGGTGGTCATGCCTGAGTCTCCCGCTCGGCCCGGTCCGCCACCCAGAAGGCGCCGTCGGGGAAACGGTAGGTGTCGATGGACTCCTGGTACATGGCTGCGGAGAAGCCGGGCGCGGTCGGCGCCACGTACCGGCCACCGTCGATCCGCGCCGGGTCGAGGAAGTGCTCGTGCAGGTGGTCGGCGAACTCGATCGCGCGGCCCTCGGTGCTGCCGGAGAGCGCGACGTAGTCGAACATCGAGAAGTGCTGGACCAGTTCGCACAGGCCCACCCCGCCGGCGTGCGGGCAGACCGGTACGCCGAAACGAGCGGCGAGCAGCAGGATCGCCAGGTTCTCGTTGACGCCGGCCACCCGGGTGGCGTCCAGCTGGAGGAAGTCGATCGCCTCGGCCTGGAGCAGCTGCTTGAAGACGACGCGGTTCTGCACGTGTTCGCCGGTGGCGACCTTGACGGGGTGGACGCCGCTGCGGATGGCGGCGTGGCCGAGGATGTCGTCGGGGCTGGTGGGCTCCTCGATCCAGTACGGGTCGAACTCTGCCAGCGCCTTGGTCCACTCGATCGCCTCGGCGACGTCCCAGCGCTGGTTGGCGTCGATGGCGATCCGGATGTCCGGCCCGACGGTCTCGCGGGCGGTACGGCAGCGGCGGATGTCGTCGGCGAGGTCGGCGCCCACCTTGAGCTTGATCTGGGTGAAGCCGTCGGCCACCGCCTGCTTGGCCAGGCGGATCAGCTTCTCGTCGGAGTAGCCCAGCCAGCCGGGACCGGTGGTGTAGGCGGGGTAGCCGGCGCGCAGCAGCTCGGCGGCGCGCTCGGCGGCGCCCTCCTTGCCCTTGCGCAGCAGCTCCAGTGCCTGATCGGGGGTCAGGTCGTCGCTGATGTGCCGGAAGTCGACCTGCGAGACCAGCCACTCCGGTTCGGCGTCGGCGAGGAACTGCCAGAGCGGCTTGCCCTCGCGCTTGGCCGCGAGGTCCCAGACGGCGTTGACGACGGCGCCGATCGCCATGTGCATCACGCCCTTCTCGGGGCCGAGCCAGCGCAGCTGGCTGTCGCCGATGAGGTCGCGGTACAGCGAGCCGGGGTCGGCGCACAGCTCGGCCACGGAGCGGCCGACGACGTACCCGCGCAGCGCGTCGATGGCGGCGACCTGGACGTCGTTGCCGCGGCCGATGGTGAAGGTGAAGCCGTGGCCCTCGTGGCCACCCGCCGAGGTGCGCAGGACGACGTAGGCGGCGGAGTAGTCGGGGTCGGGGTTCATCGCGTCGGACCCGTCCAGCTCCCGCGAGGTGGGGAAGCGGACGTCGTAGGTGTCGACGGCGGTGATCCGCGCGACGGTGCTTTCGGACAAGGGGGTGCCTTTCACGCGTCGATGAACGTCTGGCGCTGGGTGCCGAGACCGTCGACGGACAGCTCGACGGTGTCGCCCGCGCGCAGGTACGGGTTGCCGGGCAGGCCGAGGGCCACACCGGCCGGGGTGCCGGTGTTGATGACGTCCCCGGGGCGCAGCACCATGTACTGGCTGAGGTACCGGACGAGGTACGCGACGTCGAAGATCATGTTCTTGGTGTCGCCGTTCTGGCGCACCCCGCCGTTGACGGCCAGGTGCAGGCCGAGCGCCTGCACGTCGCCGGCCTCGTCCGGGGTGACCAGCCAGGGCCCGAGCGGGTTGAAGGTCTCGCAGGACTTGCCGAGGTCCCACTGGCCGGAGTACTCCAGCTGGAACTCCCGCTCGGAGACGTCGTTGCTGACGGCGTAACCGGCGATGCACCCGGCCGCCTCGGCGGGGCTCGCCAGGTACCGGGCCTCCCGGCCGATGACGACCGCGAGTTCGACCTCCCAGTCCGTCTTCACCGAGCCGCGCGGGATCAGCACCCGGTCGTACGGCCCGACCACCGTGGACGGGTCCTTCATGAACACCACCGGCCGCTCGGGGACGGCCGCCCCGGTCTCCTCCGCGTGGTCACGGTAGTTGAGGCCGACGCACACCACCTTGCCCGGCCGCGCGACCGGGGCGCCCACCCGCAAGCCGGCCGCATCGAGGCGCGGCAGCGTCCCTTCGGCCAAGGCGCGCCGGACCCGGTCGACCCCGCCCGACGCCAGGAACGCCCCGTCGATCTCCTCGGTCAGACCCGCCAGCGCGTACGTCCGGCCGTCCTCGGCGAGCACGGCCGGCGTCTCCGCCCCGGGCGCGCCGATCCGCATCAGTTTCATCTCTGCCTCCCGTCGATGTGCGCGGACTCCACCACCGACGACCTCAGACATCGGATGAATCAGCGCGCCCACGACCATACGACCCGACATCCGCAAGCACAAGAAGACATCCGATGCCTGGGATCACCCTGACAAAAAAGGGGTGCAACCTCACGGGGATTGCCTTCACACGTCGGACGCCCCTAGGATTCTCGACGACCAGTCATCCGATGTCTGCCCTGACCGACGATGCGCTGGATCCATGGCAGGTGTCGGCGGTCAACCGGGTCGAGGGTCCCTATCGAGCCGCCGACACCGCGCCGGATGCACGCGACCAACCCCGACTCCTCCTCCCTGTCGAATCAGTGGCGGCCGGTGAGCGGCAGCCAGGCGCGCTTGTAGCTGCGCAGCAGGAGTGCGGCCTCGATCCCGGTCACGCCGCCGAGGTCGGCGAACGCCCGCCGGGTGAAGGTGTCGAGGTCGGCGACGGTGATCGGGTCGGGCAGGGGGCGGCCTTCGGCGATCCGGCGGCGGATCTCGGTCGGTTCCTCGTCGTAGGGGGCCCAGTCGCTCGCGGTGAGGACCAGCTGCAGGACGATCGCGGAGTGGATGTCCACGACGCCGTCCAGCGATCCAACCGGTGATCGGCTACGACTGCGGAGACACGATCATGCACAACCCCGAGTTCACCAACTTCGGCACCAGCCCCCAGGCCGACCGCACCCTCCTCGACGGCGGCCTCTCCATGGCCTGGACCGCCGCCGAACTCGCCCTGGACCCAGCCCACCGCACCTCCCTGCTCACCCGCCTCGCCGCACGCTGAACCCCGGCCCGGCCGGCTATCGCTCTCGCGGCACCGTGTGATGGATCGCGGTGATCGTCGCCGCAGCATCGAAGCCGAGTACCGGATCAGGCCGACCGGAGAGCAGGTTGGCGTAGAGCGGGCGGTAGTGGGCAACCTTCCGCGCGGTCCGGCCATCGCTACCGAAGGAAGCCAGCAATTCGCCGTCCCGGGCGGCGAATCCGGTCATGGCGGTATGGTCGATCCAGACCTCGACACCGGAACGGCCGAACACCAGGCTGCTCTCCTTGCTACTGGAGCCGGTCAGCCAACTGCTGCGCAGGCGGGCCGAGCCGATCTCGCCCTGGGATCGGAATCCCACCGTGCACCACGCGCTCGCGCCTCCGTCCATCTGCTGGGCGGAGGTAAGTCCGGTGAGTTCCACGAAGCGGGTGAGCATGCTGAGCTGGTTCACCCCGGAGTCCGTCCAGCTGGAGACGTACGAGGCGAAGGCCTCCGATCCTCGCAGCACGTAGGGGTCGTAGAAGGCGGAGGTGATCGTCGTGACCGGCCCCCAGTCAGGGTGGTCGGCGAGCAGCTCCGCAGCCCAGTCGACTTCGGGCGAGAAGGCGAAGTGGTGAGCGGTGAACACACGACCGCACACATCGACCTTGCCGTCCAGGTCGTACAACCCTGCTAGGGCGGCACGATCATGTACCAGCGGCTTCTCCACCAGCACCCGGGCCGCGGAGCGGAGCAGGGTCAGCTCCGTCAGCTCGGCGTGCGTCTCCGTCGGGGTGGCGAGTACCACCAGGTCCGGCTGGTGGTCGTCGAGGGCCAGAGCGAGGTCGCGGTAGTGGGACGGCGTCCGGCCTCGGAACTCCACGTGCGCCGCGGGTCGGGGATCGACTGTGAACTCCAGCTGCACGTCCAGCCGTTCGGCAAGGACGGCGAGATGGGTCTCGGCGATGATGCCGACCCCGACCAAGCCGACACGTACCGGCTCGACGCGTACCGGGTTGGTCATGAACTCTCTTCCCCTCGTCCCATCCGGCCCTACACCTCAGGGCAGCGGTGCCTCATCGTCGCGCGGCCACCTCGGCCCACCGGCTCAACGACACGGCCGGGCCGTCGACCCACTCGACCCGCGGTTCGTGCTCCATCGCCGCCGGGACGCCCTCGATCCAACTGGTCACGATCGGGACCCAGTAGGTGTTGCCGCCCGACCGCCGGGTTCGTGCGTCGAGTTCGGCCCGGGTGCGGCGGGCGCCGTCGTGGTCGCCGTCGAGGACTCCGAGCAAGGCCTGGACCACGTCAGCCAGGTTGTGACCGCCTCGGTACCCGATGTCGTCCGCCAGCCGCCGGGTGCCCTCCGTCGCCTGCAAAGCGGCCTCGACATCACCGGCCACCGCGTGAGCGACCGCCTCGGCGGAGCGGACCTTGACCAGTTCGACCGGGTTCGGCACCAGGTCGAGCAGGTCCCGCGCGCGGGCCGCCGCATCCGACACCGCTGCCGTGTCACCGGACCAGCACGCGGTCTGCGCCAGGTTGGCCAGCGCCTTCGCTTCCGCGGCGGCCAGACCCTCGCGCCGGGCCAGAGCGATGGCCTCGTCGTACGCGGCACTCGCTTCGTCGAAGCGAGCGTTGACCCGCCAGATGTGCCCGATCAGCCGGAGCCGCTCACCCTCGTCCTCCGGGCCGCGGCTGCGTTGCTCCCGCAGCGACCCCAGGGCGGTTCCGAACCGCCCGTTGAGGTAGTCGAAGTCGCAAAGCCAGTACCGGGCCGCCGCATCGAACTCACCCCCCGTCAGGGAACGGTAGATCTCGGCCGCCTCGGTGTAGTCGCCGTGGTTGCGCAGCGCGTGGGCGAGGTGGATCCGCACCAGCTGCGCGGTCGGACTGCCGGACGGTAGGCCCTCCCCCGCGGCGCCGAGCAGTTCGACCGCCTGCACGGCGTGGCCCGTGCGACGCAGCTGGACGCCCCGTATGGCGGCAAGTACGGCCTGGTATTCCGGCGTCCCGGAACGTTCGATGGTGAGCCCTGCGCCCAGCTCCGACCACTGCCCCGCCTCGACCAAGCGCTGCGTGGCACGGGCCATCCAGTCCTCGAAGACCCCGTGCGCCGCCGAGAGCTTGAGCCCGGACTCCAGGGCCTGGGCGACGGCGAACCGCCCGGAGCGCAGGCCCAGGCGCTGTCCCAGCCAGGAGAGCAGTCGGGCCGCGACCTCGTTGCGGTCGCGGTCGGACCAGCCGTCCGGGAGAGTTCGGTCCGCTTCCCCGATGGCGCGACGGAGCGCCGCGTGCAGGGCGTACGGCAGCGCGTAGGCGTCGTCGTGGGTCAGGAACGGCCGACGCAGGAACCGGGCGACACTGCCGTCGGAGACGCCGGGCTGTCCGGCCCGCAGCAGCTCGGCACCGACCCGGTCGGTGAGCGCCGCGGTCCGGACCAGGTCGCGTTCCTCCCGGGGCAGGTCACGGATCGACCGGGTGGCCACTGCGGTGAACGAGCCGCCGAAGTCGGCCGGCGACGGCTGCCCGCCGCGGGCGAGGAGTGCGACGAAGTGGGACACCGACAGGTCCAGGTACAGGGGCAGCCCCTGGCCTCCGGAGATGATGCGCTGACGGACCTCGGCGGGCATGGCAGGTCGGCCGTCCCGGACGAGCGCCTCGCGGAGGTAGCTGTCGGCGTCGGAGTCCGAGAGGTAGCCGACAAGGTGCTGGCGGGGCTCCACGGTGTTGTTGCTGAAATGCAGGTTGGGCCAGCACTGCGGGCCGGTGAAGTCCAGCTCGCCGCCGACACCCGTGTCGGCCCAGTCGACCCGGTTCCGGCCGGTGATCACGAACAGCACGTTGGGCATCAGGTAGGCGCAGCGCTGGATCAGGCGCTCCACCGTACGGTCGGCGCGTCCGTTGACCACCTCGAAGGTGTCCAGGAACACGCACACCGTGGGCCGCCGGGCCGGCCGACCCCGGTGTGGCAGGCGGTCCAGGTCCCAGGCCAGCAGGTACGGGAAGTATGAGAGCGTCTCGTAGTCCGCGTCCGCCTCGACCAGTTCGGCGAAAAGCTCGCAGTCGGCCAGCAGCCGCCCCTCGCGCACCCGGTCCCGGACGGCGCGGTAGGTGGCCAGGGCGGCGCGATGCGCCAGCCCGGT
This sequence comes from Kitasatospora sp. NPDC097691, assembly GCF_040302665.1. Taxonomy (NCBI): domain Bacteria; kingdom Bacillati; phylum Actinomycetota; class Actinomycetes; order Kitasatosporales; family Streptomycetaceae; genus Kitasatospora; species Kitasatospora sp. NPDC097691. Next base: position 12,779 of record NZ_JBEORY010000019.1, read on the forward strand.
CAGCCCGCCGAGCCCGGCAGGGTCGACGTCCCGCACCGTCTCCGCGATCTGGTCGCCGAGCCCGACGCTCCGGGAGGCCCGGCGCAGGGCCGGTGAGGAGTCGAGGAAGTCCTGCAGGGCTTCCCCGGGGTGTGCGCGGGCCCAGTACGAGGCGAGCGCCAGGTCGAACGCCTGCCAGCGGCTGCCCAACTGCCCCAGCCCTGCCCGCAGGCGCAGGAGCAGGCCCTCGATGTCGCATGCGCCGTCCTCGGAGAGGTCGACGCGTACGGCCACGACGTCGTCGCGCCCCTCGGCCGCGGCGTCGGCGAGCAGCCGGCGCTCCAGCTCGTGGGACAGCGTCGTCTTGCCTATGCCGCCCACCCCGTACAGCGTCAGGACGTTGCGGCGCCCCTGTGCCCGGTCCATCACCGGCGAGACGTCGGCCTCGTCCAACGTCCGGCGCAGGCACTCCACCGACCGCTTGAAGGCCGCCACCTCGTCCACCCGGTTGGTGAAGACCTGCTGTGCCGTGACGGTGGACGACAGCCCGCTCATGAACGCGGCCCGAAGGTTCACCCGTGCCATCCCGCCTCCTTCTCCGCACCCCTGGGGCGGGAGTCCGGTTCGCATCGCGCGAGGACCATCCGACCTGAAATCCTGTCAGTTTCCGATGTGGCAACACAAGAAGCCGCCTTGGCCGGCGGGAGCATGGCTCGAAGCGCGCTCTCCGTCATCAGGACAACCAGCGAACGGCCTGCTCCCGGGTCACCCGCGCGGCGTCGACGTACCAAAGCCCGTTCGGCTTGTCCCACCGGGCCTTGAGGAGTGTCTTGGCCTCGTCCTGCTCGCTGTACGGGACGTTGAGGTAAAGCCGCCCATCGATGATGTCCCCTGGGCGAATGCTCGCCGCCCCAGTCGTGCCGGACGCGGCGGGCGGGGACGCAACAGAACTCACGCTACTCTCCCCGGCCGCCCGCGGGTTCCACGCAGCCCGCTCCTTGCGGGCCCGGTCGATGACCCGACTGACCCGTTCACACGATGCGGGGTCGGTGAAGCGCATCATCAGGTCGGTCGGCCCGCTGCTCGCGAGCAGGTTCAGCGAGCCGTGCCAGAGCACGGTGTTGTCGAGGATGAGGACCTTCTCGTGCATTCGCTCGCGGAAGCCCACCTCGCAGCCGGCCGCCCTGAGGATGTCGATCTGCTTCTGGTGACGGGCCGCCCCGGACGCCTCCCGCTGCTCCTCCGGTGACCGGGTACGGACGACGACCTGCACACCGTCAGCCACGCGGGCACCCAGCAGCGCTGACCAGCGGCGCACTGGCGTCGGATCGAGGAAGGCGCAGTAGACCTCGATCCTGGTCCGGGCCCGGGCGATGTCCCACTCCACGGCCTTCTGCACCTCGTCGGCGGGGAAGAAGGCCGGCCGCGCCAGCTCCTCATCGGACAGGACCGAGAGCTGCGCCGCGTCCCGCATCGGGATCAGCTGGTCGGCCGAGATCACCTGGGCATGGCGTTCCAGGTGGTCGAGCATGGCCCGGGCCTCGCTGTGCGGCCCCAGGTGCTTGCGCAGATGCTCGACGTCGGCGACGACGATGAGGTGGTCCTGGGCCCTGCTGAGAGCCACGTTCAGCAGGCGGCAGGTCTGGGAGGAAAGACCGGTCCCGGCGTAGAAGATGCCGGGGTCCTTTCCGGCACCGACGGCGGTGTCGAAGACGACGATCGGACGTTGACTGCCCTGGAACCGGTGAATGGTGTCGACCAGCCCCTCGTAATCCTCCCCGAACCGGTACTTCAGGCTCCCCTTCAGCGCCTTGACCTGCGCACGGTAGGGCGCAATGACCGCCAACCGGTCGGTCGCCCGCTCCCCCACCGCGGTCTCGGAACTCCCCCATTTGCGGCCGGGGAGTACCCCCTCGTACTGCAGGCCGCGGACGAGCTCGTGGACGACGGCCTCGTTCACGGTGTTGGCCCGGTAGTCAGGGCCGGGGATGCGCTGCTTGGAGGTATCGATGAGGATCACAGGGACATCGATCAGCGGGTTGGGCGGGATCCGGCTGCCACTGCCGCGTCCGGTGGCGAGCGGCGCGTCGGGGTAGGCGACGGCGTTGACCAGTCGGCAGATCGGTTCACGCATGCGGTACTGGGTGTCCAGCGCCACGAGGCGTGGGTCCTGGCGCACGGAGCCGTTCCCTCCGACCAGGCCGGCCGCTTGGAAGGCGTCCCGGGCGGCCCAGTGCCGCGCATGCGTGCGCTCGTCCTCAGTGGCCCTCCGATCGCCGTCCCCCTTGGTGACCGCAGGCAGCTGCCGGAAGTCGCCCGCCACGACGATCCGTTTGCCCGCCAGGCCGGCCGCCAGCCAGGCCGAGGGCAGGTCCACCATGCCCGCCTCGTCGACCACCACGACGTCCACCCGGTCGAGCAGCTTGCGCGACTGGACCGCCTTGGCCACCGTGGCCCCCATGACCCGGCACCGGGACCGCACGGTCTGCTGGATGCGGGCGAGCTGGCGGTCGAGCTCCTGAATGCGCTCCTGCAGGTTCCCGGTCTCGCGAACCAATGCTGCGTACGTTGAAAGGCCTTCGAGTCGGGGCCGGAGACTCGTGAGGCGCCCACTGGTCGTGCTGATTCGGGCATTCAGTTCCGCTGCCTGCTTCCGGGCGGCCGCTCCGACGTACTGAGAGGTGGAAGCGGCGTCGGTGGCCTGGGCGAGCTCGTCCCTCAGTGCGGCGAGCTCTCGCTCCTTTCGCCCGGCGAAGAAACCCTTCGGCTCCCTTGCTTCGCTGACGGCCAGCCGCAGCCGGGCCACCTCGGCCTCTGCCCGCAGGGCGTCTCGTTCCGCGACCTCGGCGGAGTCAGCAACGTGCTGGTGGGCTTTCCGGTCGTCGGTGAGGCACTGCTCCAACTCCCGGACCTCGTCATGCAGGGCGACACCGGCGCGCGCCCGTTGCAGGGCCTCCCGCGCGGCCCTTGCCTCCTCGTCCAGCTGCGCCGAGACCCGCCCCGCGATCCGGGCCGGGTCGACGTAGTCTCCGTACCGCTCGCGCAGCGACGGAAGTTCGATCTCCCCGGCCCGCTGGACGAGGCCCTCGGCGAAGCCCGTCTCAGTCTTCAGGAGATCACAGATCCGCTCCAGGGCCTGGTCGACGGCGACCTTGGTCGGCGCCAGGAAGAGGACATGGTGCCCCTGACGGACGTTGCCCTCCACGATGTGGCCGACGACATCGGTCTTCCCCGTGCCCGGCGGACCCCAGAGGAACAACGCCTCGCTCGCGAGGGCCTGGGCGACCGCGGCCCGCTGGCGGGGATTGAGCTTCAGCCCGTGCCACCCGGCCACCCACCGTTCGGGCTCCGCTGCCCGACCCACCGCCGGTGCTCCCTGCCCGACGATCCACCCGGCGCTCTCGACCCGGATGCCGCTGTCCTCCGAGCCTGCCGCCTCCAGGCGTTCCGCAAGCACCAGCAGGCCCGCCGAATCGTCCTTCCGAACCTGCACGTTGCGCACCCCGGCAGGCAAGCTCTCGGCGACCACCAGCCTGACCTTCCCGTTCGGCATCGGGGAGGCCTCACCGGGGATCCAGGCACCGCGCGCCTGGGAGGGACGCACAAGAACAGGACTGCCGTCGAAGGATCCCGGCCACCTGCGGCAGCCGAAGAGGTACTCGTGCCGGCCCTCAGATGCGGACACCGGCTGCCCCTCCGACAGTGCCGCCTTCTCCGCCTCCTTGGCATCGTCGCGGCGTTCCGCCCGGATCTCCGCCCGCACGGCAGCCAGAAGCTCGGAGACCGGGTAGGGCTGCTCGGCCTGCGTCATACCTTTGCGCCCCCCATGACGTGTGCACAGTGCTTCGACCACTGTACGGAGCGCGACCGACATCGGGGTCGGATTCCGCCAAGCCGCCCTTGTGAAGCGTTCGGGTCACCTTCGTAAACGAGACGTGAGCTAGGGCCATGTGAACGCCGCCAACATGGGTTGCACTTCTGGACGACATGCTCGCCGTGTACGGTGGCCGAATGAAGGACGACACTCGCCACGCCCCTGATCCGCTGATCACCGGTGCCGAGATCGCCCGTCTGGCCGGAGTGACCCGGGCCGCGGTTTCCAACTGGCGGCGGCGCTACGACGACTTTCCGGCACCGGCCGGCGGCGGGCCGACCAGTCCTCTCTTCAACCTGGCCGACGTGCAGGCCTGGCTCGCCAAGCAGAGCAAGGGACACCACGTGTCCGACGAAGTCCGGCTGTGGCAGTCCCTGCGCGGCGAGTTCGGTGACGACGTCGTCCAGGGGTTGGCAGCGGTCGCTCGGCTGCTCACGGACGGTACAGCCCCACCTCGTCTCGGGCCGGAGATCATCCGGCAGGCGCTGGAGATCGCACGAAGCACCTCTGAGGCCGAGCTGTTGGACGCTCTTACGGAGCGGTTCCTCGATGCCACCCGCCGTGCGGGTTCCGACCAGGTCTCCTCCCCTCGAATCGTCCGGGCAGTGCAGCACTTCACGGGCCCGGTCGCGGACACGGCGACGATCTTGGATCCGGCCTGCGGAATCGGCACACTGCTCCTCTCCCTCGGTCCGGAAGACGGCCCGGTACGGTACGGCCAGGAAGTCGATGCCTCGATGGCCGACTTCGCCCAGCTCCGCGCAACTCTGAGCGGCCGCACCCGTACCGAGATCCGGGCAGGGGACTCCCTGCGCGACGACCGGTGGCCGGGGCTCAGGGCTGACCTCGTCGTCTGCGACCCACCGGTAGCGTGGCCTGACTGGGGGCGCGAGGACCTCCTCCTGGATTCACGCTGGGAACTCGGCACCCCTTCGCGTGCGGAGAGCGAACTCGCCTGGCTCCAGCACGCGTACGCACACACGGCTCCAGGCGGCAGGACCGTCATCGTGATGCCGGCCTCCGTCGCTTACCGGAAGGCGGGCCGACGCATTCGTGCCGAGCTCGTCCGGCGGGGCATCCTCGCCCAGGTCGTCGCCTTGCCTGCGGGATCGGCGACGGCGCACTCGCTCTCCGTCCACCTGTGGATCCTGGTGCGCCCTAACGGGCAGGCCGCGCAGACCGTCCGCTTGGTGGATATCACCGCCAATGCGCCGGACGGACCGCTCTCCCCTCGACTCGATCAGGTCGTCGACATCCCGCTCATCGATCTCCTGGACGACGTCGTCGACCTCACGCCGGGCAGCCACATCGGCAGCGCCAACCGGGACTACCTGGTCGAGTACACCGCCCTCCGCGACCAGCTGCGGGAACAACTCCGTGCCCTGGACGCACTGCTGCCCCTGCTCACCCCGGGGGGCGGGCCAGGAACGCTCGACACCGCATCCGTCAGCGTGGCCGATCTCGCGCGCGCCGGACTGGTCGAATACACCGAGGGCGAGCCGGTCTCCGTCAGCGAACACCTCGACACCGACTACCTGCACGGTTTCCTGGTCAGCCCCGCGAACAGGCGCCGTTCCACCAGCAGCACCGGCACGTTCCGCGCCGACACGAGGGGCTCCCGCATTCCCCAGATGGGCATCGAGTCCCAACGCCTGTACGGCACGGCCTTCCGTGCGCTCCAGGAGGTCGAAGCAGGTACGCGCCGACTCGCACAGCTCAGTCGGCAGACGACGGAGCTGGCCCGTGAAGGCCTCACGAACGGTGCACTGAATCCTCCTCCCGAGGAAGACTGAACCGCCCTCACCCGCGCTGGGGCAGGAAGCCGCTCGCAGTCCCGCTCCACGAGACGGCGAGTGCCTCCCTCGCACGGGTACAGGCCACGAAGAGCAAGCACCGTTCGCGCAGCATGTCGGTCTCGTGCTGCGACCCGTCCACCTCGACCGGGGTGATCTCCCTCGCGAACGGCACGGCACTCGCGCTGACCCCGAGGACGGCCACCGCGCGGAACTCGAGTCCCTTCATGGCGTGCATGGTGGCCAGCCGCACGCCATCCGTGCCCGGCGCCGGACCGTCCTTGACCCGCACCACGGGCACACCAGCAGCGGCCAGCCTGTCGTAGGCCTTGTCGAGCAGCACGTTGAAGCGGCTGGAGACGCCGATGTCCGCAGGACGGATCCCCTGGGCGATCCACCCATCGATCCGCTGCACGAGCGCGGCGATCTCCAGCTGCTCTGAGGCGTGGCCTTCCACGTGGGGCCTTCGGCCGTGGAGCAGCGAGCGGTATCCCGCGAGACTGTCCGCGCCGTCTCCGCCCAGGTCCTCGACCGCGGCGGAGCCGATGATCCCGGTCGACCAGGCAAGGATCTCCTCCGTGCTGCGGTAGTTGATGCGCAGCCGACTGGTACGGCCCTTCACCTGGATCCCCAGCGAGCCGAGCGACACCCGCGAGTCGTAGATCCGCTGGTGCGGGTCTCCTGTGATGAACAGGTCGTCCGGGCCGGATGCGACGGCTGCCCGCAGCACCCGCCACTGTGCGGGGTGGAGGTCCTGTGCCTCGTCGACGACGACGTGGTCGTACCGCGCCGCCGCGCCGTCGAGCGCCCGGGCCGCCTGCGCGCAGACCTGGAGGTGCGTGACCGACCCCCGCGACTTCAGCGTGGCCTCGAAGAGCTCGACGGCCGGCCACAGCAGCTTGCGTCGCCCCGTCACGAGCGACTTGCCACGCCCAGGGCGATCGGACGCGAGGTAGTCGTCGAGCGTACGCAGGTCGTGGGCGAGGATCACGTGCCGGTATTCCTGGGCAAGGAACTGCTCGGTCCACGGGAGATCCAGCCGCTTGCGGATCCGTTGCCAGACCAGCTGCTCCTCCCGGTCACCGATGATCGCGGGCACGCGTCCCGCGTGTTCGGTGAGCGTTCGGTGCGCGAGGGCGTTCACGGTCGTCACGTCCACCCGGGCGAGCTGCTCGCCGTCACCGTCGAGCAGTAGCGCCAGGTTCTCCCGCAGGGTCGCGGCGAGCGCGTTGGTGTAGGTGGTGAGTAGGACGCGGGTGTCGGGCGAGCGGGACAGCAGGTGCTTGACGCGGTGCAGCGCCACGACCGTCTTGCCGGTGCCAGGGCCTCCGGTGACCTGGACGGGGCCGCGATAGGAGGCCCGGTAGGCGACCCTCCGCTGCGAAGGGTGAAGGAAGACCCGCCAGGCAGCGAACGGCTTCTCCAGGATCTCAGCCAGCTCTCCGGGGCCGGAGACAAGGGTGATCCGGCTGGCGGTGTTGGCGATGGCCGCGGCCAGGCTCTGCTCGGCCTCCGGGACAGGCGCCGCAGCGCGCCGTTCGACCACGACGTCCCGGTACACGTCCTCCGGGGTGAAGCCCTCCGCCAGGAACTGCAGGACCTCGAACTGATCCTCCGGCAGGAGCGTCCCGAACGCCTCCAGCTGCGGCCGGTCGACCACGGTCCGGACCGCCCGCAGCACCTGGTCGTCGATGCCGAGGTCCCGCAGCACCGTGTCGGAGTACTTCGCGAACAGCAGCGTCGGCGCGGTCGTCGCCGCCTTCTCAAGAGCCGGGGTCAGCTGCTCGATGGCGACGACGTTGCGGACTTCCAGGGCGCGGGTGGCCGTGTTGACGGTGTAGAGCCGCTTGGCGGCCCAGGTGTACGCGTCGTCGTGCGGCACGACGTTGATGAGCAGGAAGACGTCACTGCCGTCGTCGGGGGCGAGGACGACGCCGCGCCAGAAGTCGTTGATCCTGATGGTCCGCATCCGCGGATCGCGCGCCTTGTCGACGGACTCCAGGTGCAGGCCCTTGTCCGCGTGCAGCTCGGGCACGGTGAGCTGCTGGAACTTCTGCATCGCCTTCCGGACGCCGGCCTTGACGGGCTTCTCCAGGACGTCGTAGCTCTCCCAGAAGCTGTTCGCGAACGCGAGCTGCGGCACCGACGGACTCCCTACCCCCTGGCGGCTGTTCCGATCGTGATCATACCGTCACGCCCGGGGCCATCTGCCAGGCCAGGGAACGGATTTCACGGAGCAGATCAGCCGGGCTCCGGTCGAGGTCCAGCGCGTGCTGGTGGATGACGATGCCCGCGTGCCGCACTCGGTGGGCGGCGTGCGGGGCGTTGCCCTTGGCGTAGACGAGGTGTCCCGCCCGCAGGTCGAGGGCGGTGCAGTAGGCCAGCATCTGGTAGAGATCACCGTCGGGGTACCCGCCGGACTTCTCCGCCTTGTACTTGGCGTCGGCCACTGCCTGTGGTGCGCCCTCCGGGCCGTACAGGACGAAGTCGGGCTTCATCCGGATCTCACCGGCCTCGTCGAGGTGGTGCGGGTCCTGGAGCCGGCAGGTGCGGTCCGTGCCGCGGAACGCCTCGCGCAGGGCCACCGTCACGAAATCCTCGAAGAGCTTGTTCATGGTGAACAGAAAGCCGTCGATGCGCAGTTCACCGGCGGCGTGCTCGGGTGACGACCCGTCGAGAACCACCCGGGCGAGGTGGAGCGCGTGCTGGTAGCGGGCGTTGAGGCGGGTGGCGTGCCAGACAGGGAGCGCCTGGCCACGTATGAGCGGGGAGACCTCCGCGAGGCGTACCCGCTGGTGCAGCAGGCGGCGGCGCACGTCCTGGGGTACGCCCGGTAGGCGGAGCAGGCGTTCGACGGCGGCGCGCAGGATGCGGTTCTCCGCGACGTCGGTGGTGAACTCGTCGTACGCGATCTCCACGGGCAGAGCGGCGCCGAACCGGCGGCGGATCTGCTCGGCTTCGCGGATCCGGCCTCGGACCACGAGCGCGGACTCCTCGACCGTGCGGTAGCCCTGGAGGAGGCCCTGTCGCAGCGCCCGGTCCACCTGACGCTCGACGGCGTGGGCGAGCGCCGGCAGGAGTTCGTCGTGGTCGCCTACCTCGACGTCCCCGTCCCGCCAGCCGCGCGGGTCGAGGCTGTAGCCGATGAGGAAGAAGAGCCGGGCGATCGGCACCTTGGGAGTGATCCGCAGGGCGACGGAATCGCCGCCCGGGACTGCCAGGCTCACCGCGCCGACCTTGCTGCCGGCCCGCAGTGTCCAGTGGCCCGTCCGGTACGGATCAGGGGCGGCGGTGTCGAGGATGTGGGAGGCAGCGATTACCCGGCCGGCGGCGTCCGGGAGGGGAACGGACACCGCCGGGGCGTGCTCGGTCAGGTGGACGGCGGTCACGATTCGGTCTGGGAATCGTCGTCCCACACGATGTCGCCCGGCTGCACGACGAACCTGGAGCGCTTTGCGGCCACTTCGGCTCGCAGCACCGCGAGGCCGTAGCGCTTCTCGATGTCGACGCCCTCGCCGTAGTGGTGCTCCTCCAGCAAGGGGAGAATCTTGGTCCGCCAGGTGCGGTCCAGGCCGCCATCGCGGTAGACGCCCGGCTTCATCAGGTACGAGGGCCCGATCCGGAAGTCCGCATCGTCGATCCGGGCGTTGAGCGCGTCCAGCAGGTCGGCCGGTTCGTCGTCGCGCTCCTGCGTCACGAGCCACCGTCGCAGGAGCCCGCTGGTCGGCTCTATCCGCGGCGACAGCTCGACGAACGCGAAGCGGCGCCGCATGGCCGCGTCGACCAGGGCGATGGAACGGTCGGCGGTGTTCATGGTGCCGATGATGAACAGGTTCGGTGGGAGAGCGAAGTCGTCGCCGGAGTAGGTGAGCCGGACGGCCTTGTTGCGATACTCCAGGAGGAAGTACAGCTCTCCGAAGACCTTCGCCAGGTTGGCCCGGTTGATCTCGTCGATGATCAGGAAGTGCGGCACGTGCCGGTTGCCCTCGCGGGAGGCGAGGTCGGCGAGTTCGCGCAGCGGGCCGGCGGTGAGTCGGAAGGCGACCTCGCGGGTCTCCGGGTCCTCCTTGGGGCGGAAGCCCTCGAAGAAGTCCTCGTAGGCGTAGGAGGGGTGGAACTGGACCAGCTTGACCTGCTCAGGGCCGCCACCCAGGAACTCCGCGAGCTTCTGCGCGAGATAGGTCTTGCCCGTCCCCGGCGGGCCGTAGAGGACCAGCTGGCGCTCGTCCCAGAGGAGATCGCGGACCTCCTGGAGCCACTTCACGTCGTGGACGAGCAGTTCCTCGGCGAGCGCGGGGGTCGGCTCGGGCAATGCCAGTTCGCGCCGGGCGATGCGGATCTCCACACTCGGGTCACGCTCTATCGCCTCGGCTTCCTCCTCCAACTCCTGGTCGCTCAGCCCGAGGCCCTTGATCAGAGCCTGTACGGAGGTGAGATCCACGACGTCGTGCTGCACCGAAAGCTTCTGCTGGAGCTCCTCGGGCAGGTCGGAATAGAAGTACCCCTCGCTCTGCCACTCCACCGGGCGGCGCAGGTTGGACCGCCCGTCCTCCGAGGACGTCTGCTCCACTGGTCCGGTCACCTCGCCGACGTACAGCAGCCCACCGGAGATGGTGCACACGGTGTCGCCGGGCTTGATCCGGGAGAGGAAGGCGTGCAGCTCCTCGATGAGATCCTGCTTCTGGCTGTAGGTGGCCGTGGACTCGTAGTCCTCCCGGACGAACGTGCTCAGCTGCTCCTTGCTCGTGCCCTGCCCGACCCCCTGCCGCAACCGGGAAGCGGCGAGAGTGACCCGGCCCTCGGGCAGCCAGAGTCGCTGGACGAGATCGAGGCCGGAGACGTTGGAACCGCGGACCAGCCAGGCACGGTTGGGCCCGGCCCAGACGCCCGACATGAACTCCGACAGCGGCCGGTCGTCCTTCGTCCGCCACCGTGTCCAACCGTTGGCCGAGCGGCCCATCATCACTTCGGCAGCGGCGGAAGGGGAGCCGAACTCCACGTCCTCGGCCAGTTCAAGATTCCCGGGCCAGCGCTCGGAGGGCCGCAGCTTGCCCTCGTCGATCAGCTGCGTCCGCAGGCGGCTGGACGACGCCCTGCGCTCCGAGTACGACGGAACGACCATGCCCCGCGCCGGCGCCCCCTTGTACACCAGGAACTTCTGACTGCCGTTGCTCCCCTTCTCCGACAGCAGCCGCCCACGCGCGACCGGGCCGCCATAGGGCAACCGCAACTCGAACTCCTGGAACTCGTCCTCCACGCCCCGCTCCCGCCCTCACGCTCGAAGATCCTGTACGCACAATAGGGCCCGCCACTGCCAAGTGGCACTCACCCTCGTGTCGCCTCGGCCAGCGACCCACGGACCTCACGCCGGGGCCCAGCTCGACTTGTCCAGGACGACCTCCCTCGCAAGGTCGTTGCAGGCGTAGGGACGGCGACTGCCTGGATCGATCGCAAAGACGAAGGCCTTCGCCTGGTCCGCGAAGGCGCATGCGGGTTTCGTGGCCGAGCTCTCCGACAGCACCATCAAGCGTCGGCCTTCCACAGCGGCGGCGCCGTACATCCGCTGCACATCGCCGAGGCCGATGCTCTTCGAACGGCTCCACCACTCGATGCGGAAGGTCTCCGACTCAAGTCGGCTGCCCGTGCCGTCCGGTACGACGTCCGCGAATCCCATCCGGGCCAGCTCGCGCGCGGCGCCCTCGACCAGCGCCGAACCCTGTGGTCCGGCGTCCATCTGCGACCGCTGTCCGGGCAGGCCGTCCTGGCTGACGAACCGGTCGTCCACCGTAGGAACTCGGGACAGGCGAGCCAGACCCGCAACAAGGACTGCAAGTTCGGCCGGGTCGACGCGGTCGGGTTCCACACCCGGGACGACGGACTGCTCACCGAACAGGAGACGGCCCAGGTCGAGCCGCTGCCAGACCCCTCCCCCGTTTGCCCGGACGCTGGCACTCCACCCCGACAACGGCTTGCGGGACACCCTGATCAAGCATCCCAAGCCCTGAACGACGACGAAGTCTCCCTGGTCGCTCCCGAAGTACTCGGCCTTCTTACCTCGCTCGGCCTCCACCGCGCGACACCTGTTCTGCGCCACGGCCATGAGTACGTCCGCCCCGCGGGCTGCCAGCTCGTCCGCGAGCGCCACAATCTCGCCGACCGCAGGCTCGTCCCACCTCCAGGGGGTCTGCTCTTCGCCGCGTTCAAGCTCGGCCACGGCCCTGGCGTGGAGCGCGTCCACCAGGACGTCGGGTGGCGTGATGCCCCACCAGATGCGAGGCGGCTCCAAGCGTTTCGGACCCACAACCGCCCATACCGGGGTGTAGTCGTACGGCTTGTCGAAGCGCAGCTGGAAGAGGCCCACGGAACGCGTCTCGGTCAGCGGCACCGACAGGTGCAGCGGGTGCGAGTGCGGCACCTCCAGGCGCCCGGCGAGATCGGGATGCCGCGTACGGAACCTCTCGCCGAGCGCTTCGTACATGAGGAGATTCCCCATCGCTGCAAGCATGTCACTCGAAGGGAAGCCCACAGCGGCGGCCTCGCTTTCCTGATGTTGCATCAGCGTTGTTCATGGCGAACCGGATGCTATCGCCGACCGCCGACGAACGACTGCCGGGGTATCAGGATCTGACGGGACAGCCACGACGCGCGCGGGCAAGCTCAGGCGGCGTCGGCCCGGTCAAGTACCGCGGCACCCGGCTGCGCGAGCCAGATCAGCCGCGCGGTGATCCCCGGCTGCCTCCCGAAATGACGCACGGCACGCTCGGGCGACGCGAGGGCCAACAGCAATCGCCCGTCGACGCCAAGGACGTGCGTCGGCCCGTCACTGTCGACGAACCCCCAGGCCACGACCCACCCGTCGGAGTCCTCACCACCGTTGCCACACACCTGGACCACGGCGAACATCCTGGGCGCGGTGTCGAGCACGAGCCCGCACAGCTCTTGGTCAAAGGGCATGAGAGCGGCCGGCTCTCCCAAGGAGGCAGGCTCGATCCGCCGCCTTTCGAGCGGGCGGGCGGACGACGGAGGGACGTGCGGCATCAAAGTGCGCCTTTCTGAGCAGGGGCAGCCTGAACTCGGTTGCCTCATTGGGGTGGCGAGGGGAAGGCAGCAGCACGCAGCCGGATCGATGCGCAGCGGGCCCACCGCGACGGGAGCGTCAGGCTTCAAGCGGGAGCTGTCGCGATCTGTGCTGAATTAAGCACACACCGTCAGCGTCGCGAGGACAATGGCATGGCACGATCCAACAGCGATCCCATTTTCCGAGGAGCGCCGCGATGTCCGATGGACTGCGGAACGATATGAGGGAAGCCCGCCGCGCGTCCGGCATGACCTGGGCGGACTTCTCCCGCGCGAGCGGGTTCGGTGTGGCGTACCTACGCAACGTGGAGAACGGCAACCGGCGGGTCACCAGTTCGGTCGTCGCCGCCTACGACCGGGTCCTTGAGACGGGCGGTGCGTTCGCCGCCGCTCTTGCGGATGTCGCCCCCACGGACGTTCCCTGGAATCAGGCCGGGGCGACGCTGGCGGTTCTCACGAATCTGGTGGATGGGAGAAGAGTGGATCGCAGGAGTTTCCTCACCGCCGGCGTCGCGCTGTCAGCGTCGGCGAGCAACTGGGTCACAGCCATCAGGCGCACCCTCCTGGACCCTCGTGCCGCACCCATGGACGGTCCGTCCTTGCTGGCAGGACTGGAGGGCCGACTCGACCACCTGCGCCGCGTGGACGACGAACTCGGCAGCGGCGAGGTCTACAGGGCAGCACGCAGCGACCTGTCCTTGGCCGTGACGGCAATCAAGACCGGGCGCTACACCGGTGACCACCTGGCGCGTCTGTACGCGATCGCTGCCGAGGCTGCCCGGCAGGTCGCATGGGCCGCCTTCGACCAGGGCCGCTTCGGCATCGCCCAGGGCTACTTCGACGCCTCCCTGCGAGCGTCCGCCGAGTGCGGCGATCTGATCGCCGGCGCCTACACGCTGTCCTTCGCTGCCATCCAGTGCTACTCCACCCCCGGCCTCGCCAACCGCGCGGTGTCCCTCCTTGAGGTGGCAAGGGTGCAGGTGAAGGGGACGAGCACCCCGCGGATGGAGGCGATGCTTGCCGCCCGCACTGCCCGGGCGTTGTCCAAGGCCGGTGCGAAGGAGGAGGCAAAGCACCAACTTCATCTCTCGCGCGCAGCGTTGGACAAGGGAAGGCGGGAGGACGATCCGAACTGCCTCTACTGGGTGGACTACGGCGAGATCGAGATGATCGCCGGCTCGTCCGCTCTTGAGTTGGGCGACCCAGCCGAGGCCTTGAGGCGCTTCGAGGCTGGCATGAAGGCCTCGTATCCAGGTGATGAGGAGTTCCCCCGCAGCCACGCCATCTACTTGGCCCGCGCCGCGGAGGCGCACCTCGCGCTGCACGATCTGGACGCTGCTGTGGCCGCCGGCCGGCACGCGGCGGTCTGCCTCGGGTCGGTCGACTCCGCGCGCTCGGCCTCCCAGCTACGGGGCCTGCGCGAGAAACTGGCCCCGCACACCGCCCATGCGGCCGTCCGTGACTTCCTAGAGGCTGGGTAGGCGCAAAAGCTCGCGCAGTCGCCGGGCGATCACGTCCTCGTCCAGCCCGAGCACCGGGGTGAAGCCGAGTTTCAGGGCGGCAGCCAGGTTCTCCTCGCTGTCGTCCACGAAGAGGCATTCCTCCGGCCGGACGCCGAGCCTGTCCAGCGCGATCCGAAACAGAGCAGGGTCGGGCTTTCGGACACCGTGGTCCGCCGACAACACTACTGCTTCGAAGGTGCCGTGAAGGTCGAAGCCGGCATACGGGTCGTAGGGCTCCCGCCCCAGACTGTTCGACAGCACCGCCGTCCTGATCCCGACAGATCGCGCCTGCCGCGCGACCTCAATGACCGAGTAGGCCGGGAAGGCGTCGTGCAGGTACCGGGCCATCAGGTCGTTCGGCGCGACGCCCATCAGGGCCGCGAAACCGACGTTCCAGTCTGTCTGGGAGATCCGCGCCAACTCCAGCTGACGAAACAGGTCCTGCCCCCGGGGGTCGGCCCAGGCACGAAGAAAGGTCCCGCGGGTGAGCCCTTCCCGATCCTCGAACGACGAGATCACCTCGACCATGTTGAACGTCAGGACACCAAAGAAGTCGAGGATCAGGCCACGGTACGGCGATGCTTCAGTTCTTACCATGCTCCCAAAGCCTACGGCTCAACGCGAGGTTGTGGACCCTGATTGGCGCCGTGGTCGAGGCCGTAGGGGTGGTGAATTGTCGGCGCAACGCCGCAGACACTTGGCGCGGTCACGGCTGCCACCAAGCGAGGCCAGCCGGCGGGCACAGGAGCCCAGTGCCCGCTGGCGTGTCCCGTCACCACGCCGGGCCGCCACATCATGCTTCTGCTGCGCACGAGTTCGGTCGCCGCACCACCCGGTTACGCCGCCGCAGATCCGCCCGCTCGAACGCTGGGCCGCCCGGCGAGCAGCCGACGATGCGCTGCCACAACCTGGACGAGCTGCCGCCGTCGGCACGGACCCCCTGCGAGGTCCGTGCCGACGGCGGCAGCGGTCATGCTGTCGGGTCAACTCGCTCCCTCGGCGTGGAGGTGGGGTGGCGAGGGCCCTGGCCAGGAGGCGGGGTGAGCGCCGACTCAAACTCAGTACCGGTGCGATGCGCCTCGGCGATACGGTCGTAGATGTCGAGAATCAGATCCTTGGTGCGGTAAGTGCCGTGGGCAGCCTCATCCTCGCGCCTAACAACAGAGAATGTGTCCATCACGTGGCTCACATCGCCTCGATCCAAGCCATATAGACGGAACATCGCGGCATCAAGCTCGGCACGGATCACCTCACGCCGTTCACGTTGCCAGCGGAACGGGGGACCGGAGTATCCCAGATCCGCTGCGAATCCCGCAGCATCCACAGAGGTGTAATCAAGCTCCGCCACGCGATCCAAGATCCAATCGAGGCCGCCCGACATACCCGCGAAATCCTCCGGCAAGGGCACGGCGAGCTGGTGAACATACCCGTAGGTGAGATGGGTGCCAGCAATCTTCTGACGGGTGAGATAGTCAAGCACGTACGAACTCAGACATGCTTGAATCATCCCCGCCGCCCGAGCGTCTTTTGTGAAGATCAAAGGACTAGTGTGTCCGACACCATAGGGCGGAAGCACTGAAGCGATGGTCGTCCGCGTATCGGTGGACCGAACAATGTCCCGCCACCCCATCAACCAGCTCTTCTCCCAAGTTTTGCCCTTCAATCGCGACTGGGCTCCGAGATCAAACACCTCCTGGCCCCTGCTATCGATCTCACCCGTCGGTACGTCAAACTCCGGGACCCAGTAGCGCGGCAATGGAGCAAATGACGGGTCGTCATGCTGTGCCGGCGTCACCCGGGGCAGGGTGCCCATGTTGGCCTGGGCTTCCGTCTGGCCTTTGTAGGTGCCGAGGCGGTGGTCGTAGTGGTGGAGCATCTTAGCTTCGTAGAGCGGCAGGTAACGGCGGCCGTCCTTGGTGAAGACGTTGCCGGTGAGCTCCCAGCCTTCCAGTTCGAGCTGCTCTTTGGTCCGGAAGAGACGGGAGTCGTTCGACATGTCGAACATCCGCATAAACGACAGACCCCACGGGTTGCTGCCACCTTGCCCGTTCTCGTCGGGCTCCCGGATGAGCACGGGGACTCGGCGATAGATGCCAAGGGTGATCTCTGCGTCGCGGCGGGTGCGGAAGAGCGGAAGCGTACCCGTGTTCGGGTTGACCAGCAGGATCTCCTCGGGCGGCATCACGAAGCGGCGGTCATCCAGGTCCTCGATGTACCGGGTGCCGAAGGCGAAGGAGGCCTCACGCACGCGCTCGCCGACGCCGGTCACCGTCAGCAGGGCGAACCGGACGCGGTGATCCACGTCCCGGCTGAGGATGAACGCCTCGTTCTCGAACTCCAGGAATGAGGCGAGGCGCGCCGTGCGCACAAGGTCCGAGAAGAATGGCGCGGTGGTCGCGTCAGTCGCGATGCCGGTAGGCAGAACCAGCCCAAACCGCCCGCGTGGGGCAACCATGAGAGACGCGGTCTCGGCGAAGACCGCATAGGTGTTGACGTCGCCCCGACCGGCGAGCGGATAGCGTCCGGAGTTGCGGAGCAGGTGGCTGACACCTTCAGACCGACGGCGGGCCGAAACGAAGTCGGCGTGCAACTGACGTTCCGCGTCCTCGTCGCTGTCCGCAAGCGCCTCGATCATCCGCTCACGCGCGGCCTTGTTTGACGCCTTCGCGATCTTCTCGTCACGAGTGGCGAAGAACTCCTGCTCCTGGAGTTTGACCCGTTCCCACGGCGGGTTTCCGAGCATGCAGCTGAACCCGCCGGCCCAGCCGGTTCGCTGGTCGGTTTCGACTGCTCCGGACCCGTCAGGGACGGTGAACACTTCGGGGAATTCAAGGTGCCAGTGGAAGAAGCGGTACTGCGTGCGTAGACGCAGGACCTCCTCATGGGTCGCCTGGGAGGCTGCGTCGGCATTGGGATCCTGCAAGGCCCGGAAGGCATCGTGCGTAATGGCCTGTGGGGCACCCGGCACCTTGGGCCAAACGAAGGCGGCACACCACGCATCGGCGGCGTGCAGCGCCCGCACATAAGCGGCGGACTCCGACCACTTCGTGAAGGCAGACTCCTGCCTACGAACGTCGGAGAGACTGTCCGACTTGGCCCTAATGATGCTGCGTAGTCCTGATGCGAAGACGGTGTTGGCGATCTTTGGGCCGTCGCCGAGGGTGAGCAGCATGCTCTGGCCCGACCGCTCCTTGTCGTTCTGCTTCTCCAGTGACTTGGCGACCTTCTTGTCGTCGCCTTCGATCGGCTTGAAGGCGTCGTTCGGGACGCCATCCAACAGTAGCGCGGGGGTAGCGCCGATGAGGCCGTTGCCGTGCTTGACGTGCGCGTCGAGGAAGCTCAGTGCCTTGCCCGGCTCCAGGGCTTCCAGCCACAGCGACACCTTGGCCAGTTCCACGGCCATCGGGTTGAGGTCCACACCGTAGATGCAGCGGGCGACAACCTCGTGGAGGGCATGACGAACAGCCGGGATCGTCGGCTCCGGGTTCCGCTCGCGGACCGCCGCAACTCGCTTGGCGATGCGGCGGGCGGCAGCGACGAGGAAGTGGCCGGAGCCGCAGGCGGGGTCGCAGACCGTCAGCGCGAGCAGCTCGGCAACGATGTCCTCCGCCGGGTCCGGTCGACCCGCAGCTGCCGCGACCTGCTCGCCGCGCTTGACGGCGTCGTCGATGACCGGGTCGAGCGCCGAGTCGAGCAGGCAGTCGATCAGCGAGGACGGGGTGTAGTAGGAGCCCGTGGTCTTGCGGGTATTGCCTGCCAGCTCGACCAGTTCGAAGGTACGGTCCACCGCACTGTGCTGCGGGACGAGTTCGAGCAGCGACTCGTAGACGGACCCGAGCTCCTCGGCATCCAAGTGACGGTAGTCGACGGCCCGCCAGCGGTTCGACCCCGCGTCCCGCACCTGGGCGAGCTGGCGAACCGCCGTCAGCAGGGACTCGTTCGACAGGGACAGACCGTCTAGCGGGGCGTCCGCATCGCTGTGCGTGAACAGGCCGCCCAGACCTGGCAGTCCGAGTTCCGGGCGGCCGTATTCGTCGCCAAGCGCGTCGAGCACCACCCGCAGAGCCTGCCACCGGTCGCCGTGCGCGGTCCCGCGTCGACGCCGCGCGTGTTCGCGGAGCCGAGCCGAGGAGAAGTAGGTGGCATACCGCTCGCGTTCCTGCACTCCTACCTCAGGCGCGTGCAGAACGTCTCGGTCCTCGGCGACGAAGAGGAACAACAGCCGGTAGGCCAGGCGCAGCAAAGCGTTGTGCAGGTCCTGCGCCTTGAGGTTCTCACGGAGCGCCGCATTGTCGGGGTGTCGGAGGAAGCCCGTCCCCAGGGTGGTGATGGCGTCCTTCACGCCCTTGCGAAGCTGGTGCAGCGCCCTCGTTCCGGAGTCGATGGCCTCCGTGCGCCACTTCTCCAGCCGGCACGCCGAGGCCGCCGCATCTTCCGCCACCTCGAAGCGCGAGACGTGCAGCAGTCGGTAGAGCAGCACGAAGTCGCTGAACAACTCGCCGTCGAAGATCGCCTCAAGGTCGAACTCTACGTACGAGGCAGTCGCCAGCGCGCTGGAGTCACGAAGGAGTCGAAGCCGGCGACCGTTGGAGAGCACGCCCCACAAGTGCGCCTCGGTGCGGTTGAGGCACTCCTGGAGCATCGACTGCGGCGGGACGGTTCCGTTCCCGCCAGGGCGCTTGTCGAGGTCGGTATTCCAGGGCGTCAGGTGGATCAACGCATGCTGCCAGCGGTGGCTGACGTCGAAGGTCTTCGCCGCATCACTGTCAGCGATAATGCCGGCAGCCCCAACAACCGTCAGCCGCCCGAAGCCCAGCTCCGCGAAGAGCGGCTCCAGCCACTGCGCGACCGCGAGGCCCGTCGGGTCAGCAGCGGGAGCGCCTGTCTCAACATCCTCGGGAAGGCGCGTCCGAAGCTCACGCCAGACGCCCTTGAGGTAGTCCCAGTGACGTTCGGCGTCGTCACGCACCGATCGCGAGCCGATGACGCCGTAGTCGGCGGGCTTGGCGCCGGAGACGTCCTTGCCCTCGGCGATGCGGACCAGTATGTCGGCGGGCAGCAGCCCGCCCACCGTGTGGACGGCGGAGAAGACCTGGTTGCGGGTGGTGGCGGACATCAGGCGCCCTCTCCGGTCGACGTGTTCGCGGGCAGGTAGACGTAAGCACCGAGCACGTCGGCGGGCTGCTGCGCGCGCACGCGCAGGCCTCGGACGATCTCGCCGGTGGCCTCGCGGACCCGACGGTGGGAGGCGTCGAGGTCGGCGGCGAGCTGCTCGCCGTGCGACTCCAGGTAGCCCTGGACGTCCGGGAGTTGCCCCAGGATGCGGGTCATCGTCCGTTCGCCGAAGTGCAGGTCGGTGTTGAGGGTGGCCTGGGCCCCAAGCAAGGCCAGGGCGTCGGCATCCGGAAGCCAGACAGCGTTCTTCGGCGCGCCCTGGAAGGCGAGCAGCCGGGCGTCCTCGGCGACGATCTGCTTGTCCCCGCTCCGCGAGGGTAGCGTCAGGTGGAACCGGTAGCGCACCAGCAGCAGCGTCGTCCGAACCGACACCGCGTCCGTCGTCACGACGCCGCAGCGGCGTGCCGGTCGGCTTCCCTCGGCCAGCGTGTCGAGGGCGGCGTTGAGGACGTGGCCGGCCAGGGCTCCCACGACCGGGTCGGTGCGGACGAGCGCTGCCTCACCGCGACCAACCGCCGGGTCGGTGCGGAACGGAATCGGACGCCCGGTCTCGACAGCATCCCCGCCCACGACCGGTGCCAGGGCGTCGCGCAGCCCGGCCGGAGCTCCGGATACCTCCGCCGTGAAGTCCCCGCCCTCGGTGTCTCGAAGGACGGCGCCGAGCGCATTGAGGGAGTCCCGCACGAAGGTGCGGATCTCCCCCGCGCTCCCCAGGGCGTCACGGATCGCGGCGACCTCGCGCGCCACGTCCTGCGGGTGGATGGACCGCTGAGCGAACCGGGACCGCGAGGTCTTCTCCCGCTCAGCGGCCGAGTTCCAGTCCTTCTCCAGCTCAGCAGCCTTCGCATCGACCAGGTCGTCGACCGCGAACAGCCCTTCCTGCTGCCCTTCCCTACCCCGCATCAGCAGCCACTCGACGATCGCGTCCGTGACACCCGCCGAGGTCTCATCCGGGACGGATACCGAGATGCCCAGGTCCTTCCTGATCTGCCGGTACTTCTTGATCAGGACTTCGAGCACCTTGCCGTCGATGCCGTTGTCGGCCCCGTAGAGTGTTATGACGCGGACCTCGTCGCGCTTCTGCCCGTACCGGTCGACGCGCCCTTCACGCTGGTCGTGCCGGGTCGGGTTCCACGCGAGGTCGTAGTGGACGACCGCGTCGAAGTG
Source organism: Kitasatospora sp. NPDC097691 (assembly GCF_040302665.1). Taxonomy (NCBI): domain Bacteria; kingdom Bacillati; phylum Actinomycetota; class Actinomycetes; order Kitasatosporales; family Streptomycetaceae; genus Kitasatospora; species Kitasatospora sp. NPDC097691. The sequence goes on from NZ_JBEORY010000019.1 coordinate 33,346, forward strand.
GTGCTGAAGGTTGACGCCCTCCGACAGGCAGTCGGTGGCGACCAGCACCCGGCGCGCCGCCAGACTGTCCCCCGCCTCCTCGGCGAGCTTCTCGATGCGCTCGATGCGCTGCTGCGGCGAGAGGGTGCCCGTCACAGCCGCGACCGTGGCCTTGACGCCGCCCTTTCCCTGGAGCGCCTCGGCGACGTACTCCGCTGTCGGGATGTAGCGACAGAAGACGATCGGGTTGTAGCCGTCGGCCAGCAGCGCCTTGAGGTGCTTGATCAGCGCCTTGAGCTTGAGGTCGTGCTCCGTGCCCTCCAGCTCCGCGGCCCGCTTGGCGAGCGCCGCCAGCCGGGCGCCCGCGTCGTCGGTCTCGGCGCCGGGCGCGACGTCCAGACCCTCCAGCGTGTCGCTGTCAGCGGAGTCGCTGGTGAGCGGCGCGCCGAGCCGGTCCGCCTCCTCGGCGCTCGCAGCTGCAGCGGTGGCGGAGCGGGTGGTCAGGGTCTGGGAGGCGGCACGCGGGGAGGAGACCAGCGATCGCAGCAGGGCGATCGCGGACCACCAGGCGATACGGGCCTCGCGCTTGCCCTTCACCCCGGCCGCCTCGACACGGTCGCTCGCGTAGGCGATCGCTTCGTCCAGCAGGTCACGGTAGGCCGGCGACAGCTTGTAGGTCTCATCCTTGAAGTACCGGTCCGCCGGGAAGGCGGTCTTCTCGGCGAGGCTGTCGTCGCTGAGGCCGTCCTCCTTGGTCAGGTACTGCCGGATGTCGGCGCGCTTGCGCTGGACGAAGTGCCGCGCGAGCAGTTCACGCCCGCGCTTGCTGTCCAGGTCGACGGTGGCCAGCTCGGGCTTCACCAGGCCGAGCAGGTTGCGGAAGGCGGACTCCTTGCCGCTGTGCGGGGTCGCGGTCACCAGCAGCAGGTGCGTGTCGGCCTTCTCGGCGACCCGGCGCAGCAGCTCGTACCGCAGCTGGTTCTGCGACGCCCGGCCGCCGGCTCCCCCCGTGTCGTCGGCGGCGACGCACGTGTGCGCCTCGTCGACGATGACCAGCTCGGGGCAGTGGCGAACGAAGTCGTCGCGGTGGCGCGGGGACTTGATGAAGTCGGTGGACACCACCACGTTCGGGTACCGGTCAAACAGGGACTGCCCGAGGTCGAGACCACGCTCAAGGCGCGAAACCGTGGAGGAGAGGACGAGTTCGGCATCGATGCCGAACTTGGTACGCAGCTCGGCCTGCCACTGCTCGGCCAACGCGGGCGAGCAGAGCACGGCCAGGCCCTTGGCCTCCCCCTGCGCGAGCAGTTCGCTCGCGATCAGGCCGGCCTCGACGGTCTTGCCGATGCCGACGTCGTCGGAGATCAGCAGCCGGACGGTCTGCTGCCGTAGGGCCATCAGCAGCGGCACCAGCTGGTAGGCGCGCGGCTCGACTGCGATCCCGGCGAGCGAGCGGAACGGGCCGGCGCCGGAGCGGAAGCCGATCCGCAGCGCGGAGCGCAGCAGGCCTGCAGCACGCTGGTCGCCAAGGTCGGCCGGCGAGGGAGGAGCGAACTCGGCGCCCTTGACGTCCTCGAAGGCCGGGAAGACGGCGGCGATGTCGTCGTCGGAGCCGCCGAGGGGGCGCAGCACGAGCATGTCGGCGGCGCTCTCGGGCAGCACGACCCATTCGCGGCCGCGGGCGGTGACCAGGGAACCGGCGGAGTAGGTGGGTGTCATCAGGTGGATCCTCGTCGAGTGGTTCGTCGGTTCCGTTGATCAGCGCGTCGGGTGGGCGGTGCCAAAGTACCGGGAGTGCCGCGCGACGATGGCGTCCCAATCGCCGTCCGCGGGGAAGCGGATCACGTCCCAGGTGGCGTCGTAAAGGCGTTCCTCGGCGTCTTCGTCGCGCAGGGCCGTGGTCTCGGTGTCGTGGGCGTCGACGAAGACCGCGAGGTTGACGCCGGGGATCCGGTAGACGAAGTCCGCCATCGCGTTGGCCTCGGTGATCAGGGTCTGGGTCTCGTCGGGAAGACGCAGGCCGCGGTCCTTCAGCCACGTCACGAAGTCGCGTTCGAACGGGGTCAGCACGTCCACGGGCTCCGCCGCCTCGCCCGGCCTGCCTTCCGACTCCGGGGGCTGCTCCGCGACCAGCCGACGGAACTGCTCACTGCGGGACTCGCCGCGCTCATCGCGCACGGCATTGGCAGAGGCGAACCGCAGCAGCAGGGCAGCGATCGTGCGGCGGTCGATGAGCGCGTGGTTGAGCTGGTTGCCGTAGGTCAGCAAGCACTCGTAGCAGCCGCGCGCGCACTTGCGGTCCGGATGGGGACCGCCCTGGTCGACCCCGTCCTCGTCGAAGTGGCAGATCTCCAGCGCCTGGCGGGCGGCCTTGGCGAGAGCGTCCTTCTCGGACTGCAGGCGGCGGAGCACACCGGCCCCGCCCTCGGCGGCCTCGGTGAAGAGGAAGCGGTTGCGCGGGCCGTCGTTCGGGGGCAGGAGCTCACTGTTGAGCTCGGAGTCCTCCAGCTCGAAGGCGGCCTCGATGCCGCGCTCCAGCGCGTACATCAGGGTGAGCGCGATCGGCTCGGGCAGCGGCTCGTCGAGGGTGAGGACGAGGATGTTGCGGCGGTCCTCGACGTACGGGATGACACGCTTCTTGCGGCGCTTCTCGTTGCCGTCGGCGTCGATGACCGGCAGCTCGCTGGAGTCACCGGAGGCGTCGGCCGCGTCGCGGTCGTTCATCCAGCGGCCGTCCGCGACGTCCAGCCAGTAACCCGCCGGGTCGTCCTTCTTGGCGCGCAGCCGGCCCACGTTGGTGATCCGGACGGTCGCGGAGTCGCCGTAGGCCACGGCCGCGAGCGGACCGGAGCCGTCGGTGACCCTGGCGTCCTGGCGGCCCTTGCGGGTGCCGTGGTCCTGGAAGGCGTAGGAGGTCTCCAGCTTGTAGCCGGCCCGGCGGCGCTCCTCCTCGTCCGAGGAGATGCGTTCGCGACGCTGGGTGTAGACGGTGTGCAGCTGGAGCAGGCCGTAGGTGGCCGCGCCGAGCGGCTCGTCGCACATCTGGCAACGGTCGGCGCGCTCGCGCGGGTCGTGGTGGTAGCCGCAGTGGTCGCAGCGGCGGGCCTCGCTGGTGGTGATGTCCCCGGAGGCGTCCGGCGGGAGCTGGATGCGGGTGACCTGGTAGCGGGCACCCTCGTGGTAGATCAGCGCGCCGGGACCGAACTCGCGGATGGCGAGGAAGCGGGGGCGCTGCAGGTAGTCGCCCTCGCCGCGGCGGCGTCCGGTGGTGGGGATGTACGCGGCGAGCGGCAGGCGGGGGAAGGAGTACCCCGGCAGGAAGCCCTCGGATGCCAGGTACCGGTAGGGGTTGAAGTCGGAGAGGACGGACTTGCTCTCCGCGCTCTCGTTCTTCAGCAGGTTGAGCTGGGTCTCGGCCTCCCGCCGCCGGCCGACCGCACGCCTGCGGTCGCCCTCGGTGAGGCTGTGGTCGAGGACCCGCTTGTTCTGGACGTACTGGTCGTCCAGCGCGGCCCGGTAGAGCTCGCGCCAGCGGTCGAAGGCACGGTCGAACCGCTCGGCGACGGTGCTCACGCGGTCCTCGATCCACCGCTCGTCCCACCACGTGGTTCGGGCGAACTCGGGCAGCAGGGGGCCGAGCACCTGGTAGGCGGCGGCGACGGTACGGGTCCGGGCGTCGGCGTCCCGCGAGGCGGCCTGGAGGTCGGGGTGCAGTTCGAGGGCCGGTTCAGGGCGGTCGCCGGTGTCGGGGTGGGAGATGTCGAGGACCTCGGTGACGGCCCGGCCTAGCTTCAGGCCGGCCTCGGCCAGCCAGATGCCCTGGACGTGGGAGAGGACGAGGTCCTCGTTGGCGAGGTCGAGGCGCGGAGGCGCCACGGCGCCCGCCACCATGCGGTCGGAGTGGCGGAAGTAGTACTGGTCATGGCTGTTCCCGGTGGAGCAGTACGTGGTGACCAGGGCGGGCTGCCCACTGCGGCCCGCGCGCCCGGAGCGCTGCGCGTAGTTGGCGGGCGTCGGCGGGACGTTGCGCATCAGGACGGCGTTGAGTGACGAGATGTCGACGCCCAGCTCCATCGTCGGCGAGCAGTAGAGAAGCTTCAGCTCGGCCTTGCGGAAGGCCTCTTCGCGGCTCTCGCGCTCGGTGGGGTCGACCTGGGCGGTGTGCTCGCGAGCGAAGAGCCCGGCCAGCTCGGTGGCCGCGTTGCGGTAGAGGTCGCGGAAGAAGGTGTTGACCCGGGGGCCGTCACCGCTGGCGTAGGTGCGGGTGAGTGGGTCGTGGGCGCCCCGCTCGCCCTTGCCGGCGCGCCAGACCAGGGTCTGCGCCGCGACCCGGTAGCCGGTGACGGCTGGCCCGGCGGCGTGCCGGAAGCGGCCGGAGCGCTGAGGGGCCTGCGAGACCTCCCGGACCAGCCCGGCCTTGGTCAGTACCTTCAGCAGCTGCTCGATGACGAGCTGGAGGTCGCCCTTGTCCAGCTCGCGGAAGGCCTTGTCCGTCCGGCGCAGGTACTTGCCGAACTTGCCCGCGGCGGACAGGAACAGGCCGGAGCGGTCCAGACCGGGGCGGGACGGCTGGGGGTAGGCGGTGCCGACCTTGGGGCTGTCGGACTTGGTCAGCACCCACGGGTCGATGAGGCGCTCCTCACTGGCGCGCTGGAGGGAGTCGAAGTCGTCCCGGAAGTACTGCACGTCGATGGCGAGGGCGCGGCGCATCTCATCGAGGAGCGCCTTGGTGATCTCGGCTCGTAGGGCCGGGTCGGCGTCACGCAGCGCCTGGTGGGCGCCCTCCCACCGCTCCTGGCGCTCGGCGACCCACTGGAGGTCCTGGTAGTCGATCTCCAGCAGGCCGGTCTGCTCCAGGTTGGGCATGGTGATGCGCCAACCGCGTTCGAGATCCAGGTAGAGCCGGAAGGCGATCACATCGCGCAGGGTCTTCGCCGCGCTGCGGGCGAGGGAGGGCGGCAGGTCGGCGGCGTCGCCGGCGTAGTCGACCGGGTCCAGCGCAAGGGCGTTGGCGACCGCCGAAGCCAGGTCCTCGTGCTGGATACCCTCTTCGCCGGCCTCGACGGCGGCCCGGTAGAGGGCACCGCGCACCTGGGTGACCTGCACGAAGTCGTTGAAGTGTCCGGCCTGCAGGGAGGCGTCCTGCCGATTGTCGACGAAGGTGAGAAGCTTTCGCGCCTCCTTGTCCAGGGCCTCCTCCGGCACCGACTTCAACGAGCGGACGACGGAGGCGGAGATCAGCGAGGTCGCCGAGGAGCGCCCCTCCTGGCCGAGGGTGGCGAGCTTGGCGAAGTCCCGGCCGCGGGTCTGCTCGTAGGAGACGCCGCAGTGCACACAGAAAAGGAACGGAGAGGGGATGAACGCGGCCTTCAGGTCTCCGTACCCCTCGGTGCCGTACGGGTCGATGGTGACGGCTCGCGGCACCCGGTCGCGGTGAGACTTGCGGACGACCTCCTGGCCCCGGTCGTCGATCTCCAGCCAGGATTCGGGCAGGCGGCGGTCCGCGATCGCAGCCTCGGTGTCGTGGGGCCAGGGGCGGTCATGATCGACGTAGAGGTAGCCGTCGCCGTGACGGCCGCCGGTCGCCGAGGTGTCGCGGCGCGCCTCGTACCGGACCTCACCGTCCTTCTCGGTGCGCCACACCGTCAGGTACTCCTGGCCGCACTCGCGGCAGAAGGCCAGCGGCATCAGCAACTTTCCACCGGATTCTGGCTGTTCGAGCTGGTACCCGCGGGTGAGGTGGCGGGAGAGCTTGGGCTCCAGGGTGGTGTAAACAGTGTCGCCCTTGGAGAGGAACTGGTGCAGGCGGAAGGCGAAGAGGGACCGCTCCGTCACTGGGTGCTTGGCCTGCGAGCCGGCCTCCAGGGTGGCCCGGATCGCGGCGGCGCACTGCTCCGCGGGCACGCCGCTCTGTTCCTCCAGCTCTGCCGCGGCGACCTCGATCTTGGCGGGCTTCTGCCGGACGAGACGACCGCCGGCCGGTTCGGTCGCGAGGCCGAAGCGGGTCTCGATCCAGCGGGCGAGCGGGTCGCGGACGAGATCGCCGTAGGCCCGCGGCGCGGCCGGGGCCCTGAGGCGCTCGGGCGAAACTGTCGCCGACGCCTCGTCGGTGGCTCGTACCAGGGTCTCGCCGATGACGTGCAGGGGATCGACCTTGACGCCGAAGAGGGTCGAGGCGACGTTCGCGACGACTTTCCGCTGGTCCTCGGCCGTGCCCTCCGTGGACATGGTCGCGGAGGTACCGACGCACTGGAGCCGCTTTGCCTGGCACGCCTCACGGACCCGCCGGATCAGCAGCGCGACGTCGGCGCCCTGGCGGCCGCGGTAGGTGTGCAGTTCGTCGAAGACCAGGAACTCCAGCCCACGGGCCATCTTGACGAGGCTCTTGCGGTCGTCGGGCCGTGTGAGCATCAGCTCCAGCATCACGTAGTTGGTGAGCAGGATGTCCGGCGGGTTGTCGCGGATCTCCTTGCGGGCTGCATCGTCCTCCTGGCCGGTGTAGCGGGCGAAGGTGACGGGCTCACGGCCCTCGCCATAGCCGTCGCGGAGGTACTTCTTCAGCTCCTTGAGCTGGCTGTTGGCAAGGGCGTTCATCGGGTAGACGATGATCGCGCGGACTCGCTTGCCGGCCGCCGAGCCCTCGGTCTTACGGTCCTTGAGGACCTTGTCGACGATCGGGACGATGTATCCCAGCGACTTGCCCGAGCCGGTCCCGGTCGTCAGCACGTACGAGGCGCGCGACTGCGCGGCGTCGATTGCCTCGCGCTGGTGCTGATGCAGAGTCAGCGGACGGCCGTCGCAGACCGTCCCGTCCTCTGTCTTGTTCGCCTGGAAGATCCGTGCGCACTCTTCGTCCAGCACGTCCTGGCCCGCGAGCTCCAGCACTGTGCCACCGCCGGCGAAGAACGGGTTCAAGGACAGCCACGGGTCGGGCCACTGGGACTTGGCATCCAGGTCGTCCTCAACGAACGCGGCGACCCGATCGTCGCGAATGACCGTCCCGCCCTCGGTGAAGGAGCGATAATCATCGATCAGCTGACGGTGGACACCGAAGACGTCCATACCCGTGGTGCTCACGGGAGTTGCGGGCGCCTCGGCAGCGGAGACCATGGGCTGGGCGGTCACTGCGGGCTGGGTGGCATGCAGGACCGGGACAGGGTCGAACGCGCTCCAGGTGGGGAGCAGCGGGGCACCGCCGTCCCGGTGAACGAGCGGGAGGAGGGCGTCGCGGACGGCGACGGCGTCGGCAGGGCGGTCAACGGGCTGCTTCGCGAGGAGACGATCCACCAGGCGAGCCAGCTCCGTGGGTACGTCCTGTCGGATCAGACGCACCGGAGTCGGGGTGTCCTCGATGTGCTTGCGCATCAGCTCGTACGCAGCCTCTCCGACGAACGGGGCGACGCCGGTGAGCATCTCGAAGAGGAGACAGCCCAGGGCGTAGAGGTCGGCGGCCTGCGTCACCTGCTCGGCCTTGAACTGCTCGGGCGCCATGTACCGGGCGGTGCCGACCGCGACGCCGGTGCTGGTGAGCTTGGCATCCTCGGGGTCGTCGACGATCCGGCCCATGCCGAAGTCGAGGACCTTGACGACGCCGCCCCTGGTGAGCATCACGTTGGCAGGCTTGAGATCGCGGTGCACGATGCCGGCCGCGTGCGCAGCGGAGAGTCCGTCGGCGATTTGGGCACCGATCGCGGCGACCCAGGCGACGGGGAGCTGTCCTTCCTCCGCGATCAGGTCACGCAGGACCTCACCATCGAGGTACTCCATCGCGAGATAGGGCAAGCCGCCGTGGTCCTCGTCCACACCGCCGTCGATGAGGCGACTCAGGTGGGGGTGATCCAGGCGGCGCATGATGCGCACCTCGCGAGCGAAGCGCTCGACCGCCTTGGCATCCCCGTAGGTGTCGACGGCAGCACCGGAGCGGCGGCGGAGGATCGTCTTGACGGCGACCACACGGTCCGGCCCGCCCGCGGGCCATGTCAGGTCCTCGGCCTTGTGAACTTCCCCCATGTTGCCGGCGCCGATCGCTCCCAACAGACGGAACCGGCCACCGATCAGCTCCAGGCCCACTGCCACTCCTCCACACCCCGGGTTAAGGACGCACCACGCCGCGCGCCACTCCCGCATGCCGATGACGTGTCGCAGGGCGACGAGGCGGGGCGGCGACAGGAAGAACCGTACACGATTCCGAGCACGACGTACACCATACATTCAGCATGTTGACGACGCTAACAAGCGATCGCTACGCTCTCCGTGTACATCGGGTTCACAGCCCGGAGCGTACGTACCATCGAGGCCGCGGCGCCTCGCCTCATCGCGAAGGGGTGGAAGATGGACCGTCAGGTTCCGAGTCTGAAAGCCGCCCTCGGCAGGTTGTATGCCAACCTTCAGGCGGAGCAAGTGTGCGGGGTCGTGCCGTACCAGGTCTTCCGCAGTGAGACCGAGGCACTCGGGCTGAACGAGGAGGCACGCGGCCGGCTGGCCGGCGCACTCACCGAGATGAAGCTCCGGATCGGTGAACCGCCCCGCCAGGAGATCGAGCGGGCACCAGTGCAGCGCCAGGTCACCACCCCTCGGATAGACACGGCACGCCGACTACTGGACCGCTTCGCCGACAGCGCGGGGATGGTCTCCCCACGGGCAGTGGCCGGGGTGGCGCGGCTGGCCGGCCTCCTCACTCACGAAACCGAGGAGCTCTGCTCCGGGGCCCGGCTGGTCCCGACACCTGGCAGTGACCCGTATGTCACTGCCTCGCACCGAGCTCCCCAGGGAGCCGAGCTGTCCGTTCCGGCGCAGTCAGCGCCAGCCACGACCGACCACCTGGAACGAGCCGTAGCCGCGGCACGCAACGTGCTGACCGAAGACCGCTTCGTCCGCAACCCCGCCAAGCGCATCCTCACGGCGGAGGAGGAGGTAGGTCTGACCGTGCTCCTGCGGGGCGGGGTGGAGCAAGCAGGCATCGAACCGACCGACGAGGAACTGGCCGGGCTGCTGCCCTCGGACGAGCGGCGGCGGGCACGGGACTGTCTGGTCGTACACAACGAGGGACTCGTCCACTCCCTCGCCCGACAATTCACCGACCAGGGGCTGGAGTACGAGGAGCTCGTGCAGAGTGGGGTGCTCGGCCTGATGCGGGCCGCCCGGAAGTTCGACGTCCGCATGGGCTACAAGTTCTCCACCTACGCCACCACCTGGGTCCGCCAGATGATCGGCCGGACCATCGCCGACGAGGGCAGTGCCATTCGCATCCCGGTGCACATGCACGAGGTCATGCAGAAGGTGGCCCGAGCCGAACGGGCCCTGCTCTCCCGGGGCCTCCCGATCCCCGTCGCCGACGTCGCGGTGGCCTGTGACCTCCCAGTGACGAAAGTGGAAGCCGTGCGGCGGCTCAGCCGCTGTACCGACTCGCTGGACCGGATCATCAACGACAGCGTCCACCTCGGCGATCTCATCGAGGCCCGCACCGCGCTTCCGGGCGTGGCAGGCGCTGTCATCGACGCGCTGACCGAAACGGAGCTGCACGCGGCCATCGCCGCGCTACCTGAGCGGTACGCCCGCATCGTCACCAGGCGATACGGGCTGGACGGACAGGACCCGGCCACCTTGGACGAACTCGGGAAGGACCTCGGGATCACCCGGGAACGGGTCCGGCAGCTGGAGGTGAAGGTCCGCCCCATCCTGGAACTCGCCTTCGCGGACCCCGCCGGTGCTCCCTACCTCACTCTGCGCAGGATGCTGACAGACAAGCGGGTCGCCACGGCCTCGTCCAACACGGTGCAAGCGATCACGAAGGACCGTGCCCAACGGGACTGGTGCACCGGTGTGAACGCCCTGCAGGCCTTCCGCAGCCGCGAAGGGGACCGGTTTCCCGAGCCGGACCACTGGGAGGGGGACTTCCCGCTGGGCCAGTGGATCGACGAGCAGTGCGAGATCGCCGGCATCAGCGGAGTCGGACTGCCCACCCACCGGCGGGTCGTCCTGGCATCGCTGGGCGTGCAGTGGCAGCGACCGTCCCGGCCCGCGCAGAAATGCCCGGTGCGCCGTCCGGCCCCGCCCGACGCGACACCGTGACCGGACCACCCAACAGCGCCGAGCCGCACAACCGACCCCGAGAACGGACGACAGCGTGGAACCCAGAGACGAACTCGTCGACTACCTCCGACGCCAGCTCGTCGGCCCCGCCCGCGGGCCGGAGGAGGTCACCGACACGCCGCCCGACCGTCAGTACCTGATGGGGACGCTCTACGCCCAAGATGCCGACCTCCAACAGCGGCTGACCGTCTCGGCCGAGGAACTGGACGGCCCGGGAACAGAGTCGGCCGCGAACGACACGAACCCCTCCTCCGATCCCGTCCCCGAATCCAACTCGTGGCTCCCCTCCTCCCTCGGGCTCAGCTTCTACACCGACGGCGCGACCGTGGAGGTGCACTGTTCCGGGGCCAGGTACGCCACGCTGCAGGGAGAACACGGCCGACAGTGGAAGCGGATACCGCTGGAGACTGAATCACATGTCATCGGGCCGGACAGGGAACAGGTCACCGTTCTCGACGGCCGGGCCGAGATCCGTGTCCGGCGACGTGGTTTCGGCCCCGGACACCTGATCACCATCGCCCTGGTCAACACGGCGCACACCGAGCAGGCCCTCGGCCGCACGGCGCAGTGGGACCGCATGCTGTTCCAGGTGGGGCTCGCCGCGCGACCGGTGGACGGCTCGGTCCTCCAGTACCCGAGCGTGCGGCTGGCCAGCCGGGACCCTGAGGAACAGGAGCTGCGGCTCCAGTACCGGCACGTCCACACCCACGCCGTCGGCCACGGCTGCGCAGTCGAGGAGGAGTCGGACGGGAGCGGACGGGTCACCGTGCTGCGGGCAGCCGTCATGCCGGAGGCCGAGGTGCCGGCCACGCGCGCAGCCGGACTGACCGACGCACCGGTGCTGAGCCTCCTGCACCTCGCGGATCCAGACGTTGCCCTGGCCGAACTCCGCTCCGGGCTCGACCGGTTCACCGCCGGCTACCGCTCGTGGTACGAGGACCAATGCCGGACCGACATCCCCGCTTGGGGCCGCGCGGCCGCCGGACGCATCCTGGAACGCATCGGTTCAGCAGTCCGACGGATGGAGTCCGGCGTCCGGACGCTCTGCGATCCGTCCCGGCCCGAGCTGCTCCAGGCGTTCCGCACAGCCAACCACGCCATGGCTCTCCAAATGCGCCACATCCGCGCCGACCAGGCCGGGGAGCGCCGCAGCCGGCACGAGCCCGTGCTGCTCGCCCCCGAGCCGGACGCCGAATCGCGGTGGCGCCCGTTCCAGCTCGCCTTCTTCCTGCTCGCGCTCGACGGAACTATCGACCCCGGCCACCCCGACCGCGCAGTGACCGACCTGATCTGGTTCCCCACTGGTGGCGGCAAGACGGAGGCCTACCTCCTCCTCGCCTCCTTCGCCATGCTGCTGCGCCGCGGCACATCGGATGGCGGCGGAACCGCCGTCCTGAGCCGCTATACCCTCAGCCTCCTCACCACGCAGCAGTTCCAGCGCGCCGCCACCACGCTGTGCGCTCTGGAAACCCTGCGCCGCGCGGACCCGGGCACCCTCGGCGGGGAGCCCTTCTCGATCGGGCTCTGGGTGGGCGAGGCGACGTCGCCCAACTCCTACCAGGCGGCACGTGACCTCTTCGACGAGGTCCGCGCTGCTGCCCGCCCGGAGGACGTGTTCATCCTGGACCGGTGCCCGTGGTGCGGCACTCGTATCCTCCCGGCCCACAAGTCACCCGACATCAGCGACTACGGGGTACGCACCACAGCGGACTCCTTCGCCTTCTTCTGCCCCCGCGAGGAATGCGCCTTCCACGACGAACTGCCGGTCGCCGTGGTGGACCAGCAGCTGTACGACCGCCCGCCGACCTTCGTTCTCGGCACCGTCGACAAGTTCGCCAGACTGGCCTGGGAACCGCGCGCCGGCCGGCTCTTCGGGGCCGGCACCGGCAACCTCCCTCCGTCGCTCGTCATCCAGGACGAGCTGCACCTGCTCACCGGACCGCTCGGCACCACGGTCGGCCTCTACGAGGCGGCGGTGCTCGGCCTGTGTGCCGCCACCGACGGGACAGGCCCCAAGGTCGTGGCCTCCACCGCCACCATCCGCCGCTCCGGCCCACAGGTCCGCGCCCTGTACGGGGGCGACGTGCAACTCTTCCCGCCGGCCGGCCTGGACGCCCGCCACTCGTACTTCGCCGAGCCCGACACGTCACGACCCGGCCGTCGCTACGTCGGCGTGATGGCCCAGGGCCACACCGCCGGTCGTGCGGCCGTGACCACCGCCGCCGCCATACTCCAGGGCGCCTGGGAGCTGCCGGAGGACCACCGGGACGACTACTGGACCCTCGTTGCCTACCACCACAGCCTGCGTGAGCTGGGCCGCACGGTCACTGCGGCGGCCGACGACATCCCGGCACAACTCGCCGGCCTGAACAACGGTTCCGGAACACGCAAGTTGACTGACCGTCAGGTGCAGGAACTGACCAGCAACCTGCCGCGAGCCGAACAGCCCGTCCTGCTCGACCGGCTGGAGCGGCCCTGGGACGACCCGCAGGCGGTGTCCTTCCTGCCTTGCACGAACATGCTGTCCGTCGGCGTGGACGTGAAGCGACTCGCACTGATGCTCATGCAGGGGCAGCCCAAGACGACCGCCGAGTACATCCAGGCCACCAGCCGGGTGGGCCGCCACGCCGTGCCCGGCCTCGTGGTCGCATTCTTCAACGCGACGCGGCCCCGCGACCGCTCGCACTACGAAACCTTCGACACCTACCACCGCTCGCTGTACCGGCACGTCGAACCGACCAGCGTGACTCCATGGTCGGTGCCATCCCGGCGCCGTGCACTGCACGCCGCGCTGGTCATCCTGGTACGGCACCGTCTCGGCCTGTCCGAGGAAAACCAGGCCGGCCGCCTCACGGACGTGCTGCCGGCCGCCGAGGCACTCACCGAGGAGTTGCTGGCGCGGGCCGCCGCCAGCGATCCGCATTACACCGACGGCGTCCGAGCCGAACTCGCCCAGTTGCTCACCGACTGGGAGCGCGCCGCGCACGAGGCCCGCGCGGACGGCAAGGAACTCCACTACCGCAGCCAGGGCAAGGCCCAGTTGAACCTGTTGAAGGGCTTCGAGCAGTACGGCGGCCTCTGGGAGACCCCGAACTCAATGCGCAACGTCGACCGCGAGTGCCAGGTGACAGTGAAGGGAAGCGACCAGTGAGCCGACGACTGAGAGTCCGCCAGGCACAGACGGTGCTTCCATTCGGGGTCGGCGCCGTCCTGGACATCCAAGGCGAGTCGTTCGTCGCCACGGGCATCGGGGACTGGCCCCGGCTTCGACGACCTGTTGAGTCCCCACGGCTCGCCGCCAAGCTCGGCGTGACCGGTTTCTTCGCCGCCCCGGCCGCGGCGGACGACCGGTACGACCGGCAGGACGCGGCCGGAGCGCCCTACATCCGCTTCCCGGCCTGGCTGTTCTGCGGCTCGTGCCGACGCATGGTGCGCTGGCGCATCACCGACGAGAAGCACGGCGTCCCGCCACGTTGCCCTTCGTGTTCACCGGTACGACAACTCACTCCGATGCGCTTCGTGCAGATCTGCGCCGCCGGCCACCTGGGTGACGTCGACTGGTGGTTCTGGGCACACTCTCGACAGGACACCGCCGGACGCCAGGCGTGCACCTCCCGCGAACAACTGCGGTTCCGCGTCTCCGAGCGGGCGGCCGGCCTGGAGGCACTCTCGGTCGAGTGCGGAGTGAAGGGCTGCAGCGCTTCCCGCGACCTCCTGGACATCCTCGGCACCCACGGCATGCGCTGCTCCGGACGCAATCCGTGGCAAAGGGCCGGCGAGGCCGTAACCTGCGTGAAGCCCGTACAGATCGTGCAGCGCACCGCAGGCAACCTCTACTACCCCGTCATGCACTCGGCCCTCGACATCCCGGAGGGCGACACATCGGCCGTGACCGACCAGGATCTCGCCGCCAAGGTCCTGGCGAACGACCTGTGGATCCCGCTGTGCCGGGCGTCCGAGGGATCGAAGGCCGACGTGTTCCGCGAGATGATCAAGGAAGACACCGGCGCCGACGACGCACTCCTGGACGCCCTCCTGGCGGAGGAGACGGGCGCAACCCCGCCGCCCTCCGGCGAAAACACCAGCGCCTCGGCGCGTCCGGACCTCAGCCGCGAGGAGTGGGCCGCGTTCACCGCGCCTGCCCGCCCCGTCACCCGCGACTTCGCCATCCGCGACACCACTCTCGGCCTCGCCCACGAGACCGGCGACCCCTGGGCCGAACTCCACCGCCGGATCGGGCGGGTCGTCCTCGCGGACCGCTTGCGCGAGGTCCGCGCGCTCTCCGGATTCAGCAGGGTGTCACCGGACGCGGCCTTCGTACCCGCCGACACCGCGAGGCGCCTCAAGTGGCTGCCCGCCGTCGAGGTCTTCGGCGAGGGCGTCTTCCTCACCCTCGACAAGGCCTGCCTCACCGACTGGGAGCAACAGGAGGGGGTCCGCCGACGAGTCGGCGGGATGCAGGCCGACCTGGACGGCTCCTTCCGCAAGGACCAGCTGGCCGGTTTGACCGGCACGGAGCTGTCACCCCGCTTCGTCCTCCTGCACACGCTCGCCCATCTGCTCATCCGCCAGCTCGCCTTCGAATCCGGCTACACAACGGCGAGCCTGCGCGAGCGGGTGTATGCCCGCCCCGAGCACGACCAGCACGGAATCCTCGTCTACACCGCGGCCGGCGACGCCGAAGGCACCCTTGGCGGACTCGTCCGACAGGGCGAGGCGCCCCACCTCGCCGAGACCTTCCTCCGAATGATCGAGGCCGCCGCCTGGTGCTCCGCGGACCCGCTCTGCGCCGAACACACCGGCCAAGGCTTCGGCAACCTCAACCGCGCTGCCTGCCACGCCTGCTGCCTCCTCCCGGAGACCAGCTGTGAGAGCGGCAACACCCTGCTGGACCGGGCGCTCCTCGTCGGAGGCGATCAGGTGCCCGGCTACTTCGAATCCGTCGTCTCAGCCGCTCGCGCCATCGCGGCTGCCGCCCTTGAGTAGGCCCCTGCCATGACCATCACCTATCTCGACCTCAGCCCCGCCCAGCGCAGCTCACTGGACAGTTTGCCCTTCGACGGCAACCACCTGGTCAGTGGCCCGCCCGGCAGCGGGAAGAGCCTGGTGGCCGCGCAGCGCGCCCTGATGCTGGCGCTCACCGGCACTCCAACCGTCCTCCTGACCCGGTCCAACCTGCTGCGCCAGACCCTCGCACCGGTCGTCGCCGCGCTCGGCATCGAGGGCCACGGCGTGCGCGTCACCACCGCCCATGCCTGGCTGGCCCAGTGGTCCGACGGGCAAGTACCCCAAACCGAAGCCGGCTGGCTCGACTGGGCCGCCTCCTACCGGCGAGCCGCCGTTGTCGACAGCGGCCCCGCTCCAGCGCTCGTGATCGACGAAGGACAGGACCTTCCGGTCGGGTTCTACCGCTTGTGCCGAGTCCTCGGCTGCCGCACGACGGTCTACGCCGACGAGTGCCAGCGTCTGACCGATGCCAACTCCACGATGGCGGAGATCGCCGACGGACTCGGGAAGTGCACCCGCCACACGCTCGCGGGGAACCACCGCAATACTCGCCAGATCGCGGAACTGGCCGCCCGCTTCCACACCGGCGCCACCACCCCGGAACTGCCTGATCGTCACGGCCCGGTACCCCGGCTTCACCGCCTCGACCGCTCCAGTGCCGTGACCGACCTGCTCATGGCCCTCACGGAACGCCACCCCCAGCACAGCATCGGCGTCATTCTCTCCTCTGCCCGGGCCCAGTTCGACCTGCTGACCCAGTTGGAACGCAGGTCTACCCGTCTGCGGCCGCAGCTCTACACCTCCAAGGCCACCCAAGGTCGTTACCGCGAGCTCGAGCTCACCCGCCCCGGAATCGTCATCGTCAACCGCGCCAGTGCCAAAGGCCTCGAATTCGACGCCGTGGTCGTCCCCGATGCGCACACCGATGGCGCCACCGACCCCACGTCGGCAGCCCTGCGCATGACGTACTACGTGCTGGCCACCCGAGCGCGGCATGAACTGCATTTGGGCTACGAGGGAAGCACCGAGCCACCACTGCTCGCATCCGTTTCCGCGGGAGTGTTGCTCCGCCGCTGAACGCTGGCCCCACACTGTCCCGTTCAGTCCGGTGTGCCTCCGTCAACCGGGGAGGCGGAGGCACGCCGACCACTGGATCGAAACGGTCAGAGAATCGGCTCGCAGTCGATCGCCTTGCCCCCTGCGGTGAGGAACTGCCGTACGAGGTCCTCCTGGTCGGGGAACAGGAAGGGGTTCGCGAGGCCGTTCGCGTATCCGCCATTGACGGTGAAGAAGACGTCCTTGCCCCGGCAGGTGGCGACGAGCGTCCCGCCGGCGACCCAGCGGGTCGCGGTCCAGGCCGCCACCATTACCGGCAGTGTCCACCCTTCACCCGGGTCTGCCGCCGCGACCCGCGCCGCGACAACTCGTCCCGGTTCCCCCGGTGTTCACCGACAGGGAGGAGGTGCTGCTCGCGCTGGACGGCGTCCTAGGTGTACTGACCTGTGAGGTTGGGGACGCGGCTGGCGGGTGGCTTGCCCCGGCCTTGGAGTTGCCCCCGCGCGACACGTAGAAGCGCAGGTACTCGCCCGTCGCCTCCCCTCCATTTACCCCCTCAACTGCAGGCTGCCACGGCCACGCTCACCAATGCGACGAAGCCCTCGGTGCGCACCGCCCTCGACCGCCTCACCGCCCAGGCCACCATTTGGCCCTGAGAACCACCTCCCACCCGTAGCCCGCCCGATCCGAAGCCAGGGCCGGTCGGGCGGGCGATGGGTGGCCGGTCAGCGGGACCGTGTACGGTGGACCGCCCACCAAGCCCTCAGGTGCGTCTCGGCGTCCTCGGCGCTCATAGGGCCATGTTCTTCGCGGAGTCCGCACATGAACTGGTAAGCCCGGCTGACGTCGGCCGTGCCCGATCGGAGACCAAGGATCTCCATGATGCGGTGGCCATCGAGGTCCGGGCGGAGGGCATGTTTCTCGTCGGCGGCGCGGGTTCGCGCGATGCGGCCCTCGAGTTCTTCGTACGCACGCGCCCAGCGCTCGGCCGATCGAGCGTCGCGCGTGCTGCAGTCCGCGCGGACCAGCCGGTGCAGACGGTCGGCCAGCGGCCCGGCGGCACGGGCATAGCGGCGCACTGCAGGGTTGGTCCACTGCTGCGAGTCGTAGCCGTTGAAGCGGCCGTGCAGCTCGACCAAGCGAGCGACGTCTGCCACGACCTCGGCAGGATAGTCGAGCGCACGCAGGCGCTGGCGGGCCATCTTCGCTCCCACGACTTCATGGTGGAGGAAGGTGGAGTGGCCCTCCTGCCCAGTACGCCGGGTGCGCGGAGTACCCATGTCGTGGAGCAGGGCCGCCAGCCGCAGCACCAGGTCCGGGCCGTCCATCTCGAGAGCGACCACCTGCTCCAGCACGGCCAGCGTGTGCTCATAGATGTTGGGATGACGGTGGTGCTGGGCCGATTCCGAGCGCAGGGCTGGCAGCTCAGGCAGCAGGTGTGCCGCGAGGCCGCCGTCAACCAATGCGCGCAGCCCTTGGGAGGGGTGGTGAACCGTCAACAGCTTGCTCAGTTCGTCACGCACCGCCGCAACGGGAAGTTCCGAGATGCGACGCGCGTTCCTCGCCATGGCGGACAGCAACTTCGCTGGCACGACTTGACCGTGTTCGGCGGATTGGCGGACCACACCAAGCATCAGCAGCGGCTCACGAGAGAACGCCGCGTTCGGATCGTCGGAGAACCCCAGCAGACCCTGTGTCTGTTGGTTGCGCTCCTGCGGAACGGCCTGCTCCGGTGCAGTCGGTGGTGGGGGAGGCGCCGGGGGCTGGGTGTTCAGGAACACCGTCCGCCAGTGGTTCAGCCGCTTCCGCACTTCCTCAATGAGACCCGCTCGTCCGATCCGGTGCTCCAGCCGGTCAGCCTCCTCGAGTGCGTGGTAGAGCTCCCGGAAGGTCGGTGTCGCCTCCTGCCCGTCGAGGATGTCGAGCACCGCCTCAAGGCGCGCGAGCTCCTTTTCCATCGCCGCAGCTGGCGCGACTTCGGCCGCAGGTTCCGCCTGACGGTGGGCGCGGTGCAGGAGATGCTGGTGTTCCGTGCGGATCCTGGCGACCGTGTCGGTATCTGAGGCCCGAACCAGGCCGCAGCCTTGCAGGACGTGGCGGAAGAAGGACGGGGGCTCATCGGTGGACGCGGCGTTGGCGGGGAGTGTGATCAAGGCGGACAGCAGCGGCTGCCCATCCTCCGCGCGCTTGGTGTCCACCAGCATCAGCAGGGCGAGGCGACGAGTGGAACTGACGTCCTTCGGCTGGATGTTGTTCGCCCGGAGCAGCTCGTACCAGGTGACGGTCGTGCCGGCTCGGGCGGTATCGACGAGTGTGCGGGTCATCGCCAACGCCAGGGACTGCTCCCGGGTGGGGACCGGTTCCGGAGCCGCCGGGCGGGGCTCGGCGGACTGGTTCGCGGGTCGGGCCGGCGCGGCAACCACAGGGGGTGCCAACGGCGGAGCCAGTTCGACACGGGGGGCGACCTCGACCCGAACGGGCCGCGGCGGGGGCGTGAGCCGTGTCCAGGCGGTTGCGGCCCCGTCGCTGAGGCGGCGGATGCGCTCGGCCCTCAGGTGCCAGGGTTCGGAGACGTCGGTGGAACGCGGTCCGGCGACCAGGGCTGCGCCCTCAGTGAGCACATAGACGGCGTGCGGATCGAGGAGGGGCTGCGAGTCGGGCAGGGATATCCGGGCCCGAACGGTCGTGGAGCCGCGGGGTTGCGCCTCGGCGTCATAGGTTCGACGCGGGCCGGAAGTCGCGACGAGCGAGGGACTGGCGCCGGTGAAGGCGACCGATCCGGGCGCCAGCGGGAAGACCGGAGGCGCGGCAGTGACGGCTCGGGCGGTCGCGGGTCCTGCGACGGCTGCGAATGACCTGGCAGGCAGCGCAGCGGGGCTCTTCGCCGGTTGTTCAGCGGTCTTCCCGAGTCGGGCCGCGCTGCGGGGGCGAATCCCTCCGGGCCCCTGCTCGAGCCATGGGGTGAGGATGCCCTGCTGCAGCAGCCTGCACTGGTCGAGGCTGGTCCATTCGACGGTGTGGTCCGGCAGTTGGGTTCCGACGAACACCACGCGGGTGCCGTTCTCGGTCTCGCAGCGAAAGCGCAGGGCGTACCCGCTGGCGTCAACCTCGTACGCTGCGAGTTGGCTGTCCGGGCCGTACATGCGGACGAGCGGTGAACCGCGATGGCGTGTCGCGAGGCTTCGGCCATCAGCCTGCCAGTCAGCGAACGATCGGCGGATCATCTGGACGTGCAGGAGGCGGCGCCGGCCACGTGGGCCGAAGGTGATCTCGATGGTGTCACTGCGGGCGTGCCGCTGTTTGGCGTAGTGCACCGTGACACCGGTCTGACCCTGGCGGCGGAGCCATGTCCCGAGGGCCTTGCCGATGTAAAGGTGGTCGGCGCTGTTCTCACCGAGGGCGGTGCGGCTGCACCGTACCGGCGGGCGGTGGGCGAAGTGGGACTTCTTGTCGTCACATGCCCGCAGAGTCAGCAGCTTCCCGCAGCCACCGAGCAGGGCTCCGCAGGTGAACGCGTTGGCACCGTGGGCATCACGGAGCTTTGCGGCGGGTTTCTTTTCGAAGGGGAGGAAGACGGGGTCGTGTCCGTCCGGGCCGCCCAGAACGGCGGTTTGGACCTTACGAGTGTCCTCTTCGTCTCTGGCCGGCGCCATGCGGTGGTGCGCTCCTCGGAGTTGCCGGAGTCCCCGGTCGGGTGCCCGGGACGTACGGGAGTGGAAGTCCTCGATACCAACGGGGTAGACCCTAGTAAGCCTGGCAGCACGGCCGCCACACCCTCTCACCGGCCTCGGTCGGCAGCCGGGGCCCGGGCACTACCAGGGAAGGGCACACTCCGGTCTCCAACGAACACCCTCCGAAGTTCGCCAGTCCGGAGGACCACCATCCAGCTGAAGGCCCACCTGATAGATCCTGACCGCCCGCACGCCCCGCCCCTGATGGGGCGGGGATCCCCGCGGGTCGGGATATCAGGTGACACCGCGGGTAGTCCTGGGGGCTGGTGCTGATCGTCGAGCGGGGAGTCTTCGGTGGCACGTCGTGTGGTGGACGTGATCGTGGTGGGGGCGGGCGTGGTGGGCCGGTCGGTCGCCCTCGCTCTGGCTTCCGGTCGGCCGGGTCTCCGGGTTCGTGCTGTCCCGCCGCCAGCGGCCAGGAGCCTCGGAAGCGGCCGGCGCCATGCTCGGGGCGCTGGGGGAGGTGACCGAGGCCTCACTGAGCCGCAGACGCGGGCGTCTGCGGGTCGAGATGGCCCTGGAGGCCGCGGGCGGTGGCCCCGGTGGCGCAGCACCGTACAGGAGAGCGGCACCGCCCGAGCCCGGCTGGATGGTGACGGTTATGCGGCCGGCACTTTCGTGCTGCTGAACGCGGTCAGTTCACCGATGGACGAACGGCCGTTCACGGCGTTCGTCCGCGCCGGTCGCTGGGTGGCGACCGGCACCCACCGGGACGGCCCGCACGTCTCGCCCCTGAGCGCCCAGGAAGTCGCCCGGGAGATCATCGACGGCACATCGAGCCCATGGCGCGCACCGTGGCGACCCGACCGGGCGCCGATCCGCGATTGGACCGCCCAGGAAGCGATCGCCGACGCTCCCGCCCACCACCAGGCCCTGGCCGCCGAGGCCCGCATGCGCCCGCCCCTGAGCCGGAGCCTGGCCGAACACCCTCGCCGCCGCCTACCACCGGCAGCTGACCGACGCCTACGGCCGGCCGACGGCTTCGTCCTCCCGCCCGAACTCGCGCCGCTCGCCTACGAGCAAGCGCCCGCCCTGGTCGAGGCGATCCACACCTACCTACAGCGACAGAAGTAGCCAGAGCCGCCTAACGCATCGTCAGAATGGTCAGCATGAAGTCAGCATCGATCCGATTGAGCCCTGTCACACACGCCCGAACGTGAGACTCGGCGGACCCTCCCCGAGCGCGACAAGCCCCCCGGGTCACGGACACCGGACAGGAAACGGATCGGCTGTCCCGGCCCAGCGGCCGCCAGCAGGAAAGCCGCCCGCCCAGCCGAACGTTTCCGCTGGTCAGCGCTCGCGCCCCCGCGGCTTCAGCGGCATCGCCGGCAGCTCCGGGGCGGGCAGCCGGTCGCCGGCGTAGCCGTGGACGTCGCCGAAGCGGGTGCCCGTCATCCAGTCCGTACGCGCCTGGGCGATGTCCTCCGTCGAGCGGCCGATGAAGTTCCACCACATGACGATCTTCTCGTCGAAGGGTTCCCCGCCGAGGAGGAGGACGGCGGCGTCGGTGTGGGCGTGGAGGGGAAGGTGGGGGCGGCCGCAGCCGAGGTAGAGCATGGAGCCGGGTTCGACGGGGACGCCGTCGACGTCGACGCGGCCGGACATGGCGAGGACGGCGTACTCGAAGTCGGGCACGAGGGGGAGGCGGAGGTCCGCACCCTCGGCGAGGGCGAGGTCGGCGCCGACGAGGGGGGTGTGGGTGGTGCCGGGCGAGGTGGCGGTGTCGAGGGCGCCGAGGATGACGGTGGCGCGCAGGCCCGGGGCGGTGACGGCGGGCAGTTCGGGGTGGTGCTCGAAGGCCGGGGCGGCGTGCCGGTGGGCCTCCGGGAGTGCGACCCAGAGCTGGGCGCCGTGCAGGTGGCGGGCGTGCGGGCGCGGGGACTCCTCGGAGTGGGAGATCGCCCGCCCGGAGGTCATCAGGCCCAGTTCGTACGGGCGGACGGTCTGCAGGCTGCCGAGGCTGTCGCGGTGCAGCACTTCGCCCTGGTGGAGCCAGCTGACCGTCTGCAGGCCCATGTGCGGGTGCGGCGGGACCTGCATGCCGGGCTCGTCGGCGATGTCGTCGGGGCCGTAGTGGTCGACGAAGCACCAGGCGCCGACCATCCGGCGGCCGAGGTTGGGGAGCAGGCGGCGCACCACCGTGCTTCCGCCGAGCCGGACTTGACGCGCCGTCAGCAGGTCCTTCACCGGCCCGGCGCTGGCCTCGCGGCCGCAGGCGGTCGGGGTGGGCTTGAGGTCGAGGTTGCTCATCGCGATTCCACCACCGTACGAGGGAGGCCGGGCGGAGAGGGGTTCGTCGTCACCGATCATCCATCACGGTCCGACGTTCCTCCACCCGCGCCCGGCCATCCGGCGGTGCGACGATCGGCCTCGGCGGATCACGGGCCTCGGCGGATCAGGGGGCCACTGTTCGCGCAGGCCCGATCAGGGGCCCTCGGTGTGTCGCGTGCCTCAGTGCGCGCAGGCCCACCAGGCGTCCGCCGAGGCCTTGTCGGCGAGCCCCCGCAGCTTGCGGACCGCCTCCGCCGGGTCCTCCGCCCCGTAGACCGCCGAACCGGCCACGAACACGTCCGCGCCGGCCTCGGCGCAGCGCTCGATGGTGCCGGCGGAGACCCCGCCGTCCACCTGCAGCCACAGCTCCAGGTCGTGCTTGGCGATCAGCTCCCGGGTGCGGCGGATCTTCGGCAGCATGATGTCCAGGAACGCCTGGCCGCCGAAGCCGGGCTCGACGGTCATGATCAGCAGCATGTCGAGCTCGGGCAGCAGGTCCTCGTACGGCTCGATCGGCGTGCCGGGCTTGAGCGCCATCGACGCGCGGGCGCCCTTGGCGCGGATCTCCCGGGCGAGCCGGACGGGCGCGGCGGCGGCCTCGACGTGGAAGGTGACGGAACCGGCGCCGGCCTCGACGTACTGGGGGGCCCAGCGGTCCGGGTCCTCGATCATCAGGTGGCAGTCCAGCGGGGTGTCGGTGGCGCGGGCGAGCGACTCGACCACCGGGACGCCCAGGGTCAGGTTGGGCACGAAGTGGTTGTCCATGACGTCCACGTGCAGCCAGTCGGAACCCCGGACGGCCTCGGCCTCGTCGGCGAGCCGGGCGAAGTCCGCGGACAGGATGCTGGGGTTGATCTGGGCCATGACCGACTACCTTCACATGAGGGCTGGGGCACCCCGGGAACGGGCACCTCGCCCCATCATCTCGCGCCGCGCCGCCGCCGACCGCACACCCGGTCCCACGCGTGACCGTCATCACACCCCGCCCGGGGTTACCGGAGCCGTCGCCGTGGTCATCAGCCCTGGAGCGGTCCGCGCGCCCGCCCGAACGGTCCGAGCCAGCGGCCGTCGCGGCACCCGCCGGGCCGTCCCGACCAGTCGAGCTCCCGCTCCCGCCCGGAGCTCCGTCCGAGGAAGGTCTCCCGATGACCGATCTCGTCCACCCCGCCCGCTCGCTGTGGTGGCTCTTCGAGCCGGTGCACGCCGTCACCTACTTCACGCCCGAAGGGCGCGCCGCCTTCGAGGAGGCCGGGCTGCAAGACCGCCTGCACAGCTACTTCGCGAGCCGCTCGGCCCCGCTCGGCGCGGTGGACGCGGCGCCGGTGATCGCCGCGTTCTTCAACTTCTCCCCGGCGGCGGTCGAGCGCGCGCTGCCGGAGGTGTGGACGCACGCGAGCCCGGAGGAGGCGCTGGCGGCCCGCCTGAAGGGTTCGGCGGCGACACTGGCCCGGCTGCTGGAGCACGTGGACCCGAAGCAGGTCGAGCTGGTCGCCGAGACCCTGGAGCAGGCCGCGTCCCGGCTGGACTGCGCGGGCCGGGTGCTGGCCGCCGCCAACGCCGCGCTCCCCCGGCCGACCGGTCTGTACGAGCGGCTCTGGCAGGCCGCCACCGTGATGCGCGAGCACCGCGGGGACGGCCACGTGGCCGCGCTGGTGGCGGCCGGACTGGACGGCTGCGAGGCGGTGGTGGTCCGCTGCGCGATGGACATGCGGCGCGAGATGCTGCAGCCGCTGCGCGGGTGGACGGACGCCGAGTGGGAGGCCGCCGCCGGGCGCCTGGTCGAGCGCGGCTGGCTGACGGCGGAGGGCTCGGTGACCGAGCTCGGCCGGATCCGCCACCAGGCCCTGGAGGCGGCCACCGACCTGGCCGCCACCCGGGTGTGGGACGGCTACCCGCGCGCCGAACTCGACCGGCTGGCAGCGGCGTTGAAGCCGATATCGGCGCTGTGTCGCAGCCAGTTGCCGGTCAACCCGGCGGGGCTGCCCGACAACCCGTAGGCCACCCGGCAGCCCGACCGCCCGACCGCCCGACAGCCCTGAGCGGCCGGCGCCGCTACGGCCTGCGGACCTCGGGCGCCCCCAGCACGATCCCCCGCCCGGCGTAGAACGCCCCGAACGACCGCCACGGCACGCGCGCGAAGGCCTGCGACTCCCCCGGGAAACCGGACGGGTTGTGGATCAGCAGCGCCGTGTCCGTGGCGCCCACCGCCAACACCAGGTGCCCGCCGCGCCGCACCGGCTCCGGCCCGCCCGGCTCCCGGATCGACGGGTGCACCGACACCATCACCAGCCGTCCGCCGACCACCTCGGCCGACACCTCCTCGGGCGTCAACTCCCTTGGCTGCGCGGCCAGTCCCCACCGCCGCCGGACGTAGTCGGCGAACGGCGCGTGGACCAGGCCGTGCAGGCTGTCGCCGTCCCGCACGTACGCCCCGGCCGCCACGCACTCGCCGGCCAGCGCCATCGCCGTCGGCGTCACGCCCCACCAGTGCTCCAGCGCCATCCGCAGGCAGGCCACCCCGCACAGCCGCCACGACCACCACGCGTACTCCTCCGGGCCGGCCGCCCCGGACTGTCCCCAGCGCGGGTCCGCGGCCGCGTTCAGCCGCCCGTCGACGATCTCCCGCACGAGCTCGGGCGACTCCCACTGCGCCCGGTACGGCACCTCGTGCACCACCCGCACCGACCGCGCGGTGCTGCCCTGATCCACCATTCCCCGACGCTCTCACGCCGGGCGGCCGGACAACTCACGACACTCCCTGAGTACCCGTACTCAGGCGGCCGACCTGCGACTTTCCCTAACGTGACCACGGCGCGAGCACGCCGCGGACGAGGACAGCCGTCGACGAGGACAGCCGCGGCCGGGAACAACCGTGGACGAGGACAGCCGCGGCCGGGAACAGCCGTCGACGAGGACAACCGTGGACGAGGACAGCCGAGGACGTGGGAGGCAACGGCGATGAAGGTCGCTCTGGGAGTACTGGCCGTACTGGCGGCGGGCGCGCTGATCTTCATCGCGCCGTGGGTCTATCTGGCGGCCACCATGGGGCCCGACTCGCCCGACTCACCCGACTCGCCCGCCACCGCCACCGCCACCTACGCGCCCGTCGCACCGTCCCCGACCGCCGCGTCCCCGACCGCCGCGTCCCCGAGCCGCTTCCCGGCCCCGGCGGAGTCCCCCGCCCCGCCGGTCTCGCTCGACCGGTAGGCCAACCGCTGCGCCGCGTGCCGTCCGCGCTGCTCCACCGGAAGCGCACCGGTGGCGCCGGCCAGGCCGAACGGCGGCATGTCGAAGTAGATCGACTCGTACCCGCCCTCCGGCACGATGTACGTCTCGTGCCAGAGCCCGACGTGCCCGCGCGCCTTGCCCTCGCGCAGCTTGCGGTTGGCGATGCCCCACACGGTGTGGTGGAAGCCGTCAGGCGCGCTCGCGTAGCCGTACAGCTTCTCCTTCGACTCCCAGTACTGGACGACGTAGTAGGTGCGCGGCGAGGCGGTGAGCAGGATGCGGCCGAGGAGCCCGCGCTCGGCGCCGCGCTCGGAACCGCGGCGCAGCTCGTACAGCATCCGGAACATCGCGAACATCACCGGTCCCCAGTGGTGCACGGCCCAGAACCGGTTGATCCGCATCCCGATGAGCAGCACCACGGTGTCGCCGGTGGCGCCGGCCGTGGTGTAGCCCCGCAGCGGCTTGGCGAACATCGAACCGGCCGCTCCTGCCGACCCGGTCCTCCCCGTCTTCCCGGCCTTCCGCGCCGGCCCCGCCTGCTCTGTCTGCCCTGTCGACCCCGTGGACATCCTGGCCTCCCCGCGCCGGACCCGACCCGCATGTAAGCAGTGATTACATCAGCGCGCGATGACCCGGTCAAGGCTCGTCACAGCCACAATTCGACTACTGCGCAGTCTGGTTGGCGATCCCCTGGCCGAAGGTGTCGAGCACCTGCGCGGCCAGCTCCTCCGCCTTCTCCGCCGGCAGGTAGCCGTCCACGATCATCTGCGCCAGCCCGTACACCAGCGCCTGCCCGGCCAGCCCGACCAGCGCCGGATCCCCGGGGCGCAACCGGCCGGCTTCCTGGTCCGCGACGATCGCATCCGTCAACGCCCGGTCGATCCCGTCCAGTTGCTCCCGAAGCTCCGGCTCCCGCGAGGCCGTGAACACCCGCGAGCGGACCAGTTCGAACCGCCGCGGATGCCGCACCGCGTACCGGACGAACCCCAACCCGGTCGCCCGCATCACCGACCGCCCGTCCGGCCCCGCAGCCGCCACCTGCGCCACCTGCCAGCGCACGAAGTCCGCCAGCACCCGGTCCGCCAAAGCGGTCAACAACGCCTGCCGGTCGGCGAAGTGCCGGAACGGCGCGCCCGCCGACACCCCCGCCCGCCGCGCCACCTCCCGCACACTCACCTTCTCCTGCCCCTGCTCGTCCAACACCTCGAACGCCGCCGCCACCAACGCCTCCGGCAACGCCCCGTGGTGGTACGCCCCCCGCTCCCGCATCTCCCTCATGCCTGCCTTGCTACCACAGCCACTCGACACCCCGGCCCGGCCCGGCCCGGCCGGGCGGCACCGGCCGGGCCGGGGTGGGGGCGCGGGTTACCAGGCGTAGTCCTCCGGGGCGGGCTGGTGGCCGGGGAAGAGTTCGTCGAGGCGGTCGAGGGTCTTCCGGTCGAGCTCGAGGTCGAGTGCGGCCAGGGCGCCGTCGAGGTGGGCCGGGGTGCGGGGGCCGATGATGGGGGCGGTGACGGCGGGGCGGGAGAGGAGCCAGGCGAGGGCGAGGTCGGCGGGGTCGGCGCCGAGTTCGTCGGCGAAGTCCTCGTAGGCCTGGATGCGGTCGCGGTGCTTGGTGAGGAGTTCGCTCGCGTAGCCCATGGCGCTGCGGCCGCGGGTGCCCTCGCGCTCCTTGCGCAGGACGCCGCCGAGCAGGCCGCTGCGCAGCGGGGACCACGGGATGAGGCCGAGGCCGTAGTGCCGGAGGGCGGGGATGACCTCCAGCTCGATCGTGCGGTCGAGCAGGTTGTAGAGGGACTGCTCGCTGACCAGGCCGAGGAAGTGGCGGGAGCGGGCGGCCTCCTGGGCCTGGGCGATGTGCCAGCCGGCGAAGTTGCTGGAGCCCACGTAGATGATCTTGCCCTGGGCGACCAGGACCTCCATCGCCTGCCAGATCTCCTCCCAGGGCGTGGCCCGGTCGATGTGGTGCATCTGGTAGAGGTCGATGTGATCGGTCTGCAGCCGACGAAGGCTGGCCTCGACGGCCTTGCGGATGGCGAGCGCGGAGAGCTTGCCCTCGTTGGGCCAGTCGCTCATGTCGGCGTAGGCCTTGGTGGCGAGGACGGTGCGCTCGCGGCGGCCGCCGCCCTGGGCGAACCAGCGGCCGATGATCTCCTCGGTGCGGCCCTTGAGGTTGCCCTCGCTGTCGCGGCCGTAGGCGTTGGCGGTGTCGAAGAAGTTGATGCCGCGGTCGTGGGCGGTGTCCATGAGGAGGTGGGCGTCGGCCTCTTCGGTGTGCGGGCCGAAGTTCATGGTGCCGAGGCAGAGGCGGGAGACGGTCAGGCCGGTGCGGCCGAGGTGGGTGTACTCCATGGCGCCCCACCCAAGACCACACCGGCCCCGCTGTCCAGCACATCTGCCGGGCGTGCCGAAGTCCCCGGTCACCGCCCGTGGGTGGCGAACTTCCTTACGGCGAGCGGCATGCAGAGCGCGAGCAGCACGGCGCTCCAGAGCAGCGTGGCGAGCGTGGCGTGCTGCATCGGCCAGGCGGTTCCGGGTGCGGAGGGGTTGCCGAAGAGCTCCCGACAGGCCTGTACGACGGAGCTGATCGGGTTCCAGTCGGCAACGGCACGCAGCCAGCCGGGCATGCCGAGGGTCGGCACGTAGGCGTTGGTGACCATCGCCACCGGGAAGACCACGACCGAGAGTTGACCGGCGGCCTCCTCCTTGCCGACGGTGAGGCCGAGCAGCGTGCCGACCCACGTCATCACGAACCGGAAGAGCAGCAGCAGCGCGAACGCCCCTGCGGCGTCGGCGAGTCCGTGCCGGGCGCGCCAGCCGGCGGCGAGCCCGACCAACGCCATGAGCGCCAGCACGACCATGCTGACCAGCAGGTCGGCGAGGGTCTGTCCGAGCAGCAGGCCGGTGCGCGAGACGGGCATGGAGCGCAGCCGGTCGGTGACCCCGCGACCGACGTCGCGGGCGGCGCCGACCATGGTGGGCATGATGCCGTTGGTGGCGACCATGGCGAACAGTCCGGGCATCAGGAACTCCCGGTAGTCACCGCCGCCCGGCACCTGCATGGCGCTGCCGAAGACGTATCCGAAGACCACCACCATGATCACCGGGACGCCCAGCGAGGCGGCCAACAGGCCCGGCGAGTGACGGTAGTTGAGCAGGATGCGCAGCATCGACGTCCAGGTGTCGGAGACCAGCCGGCCGGCGGTGGACGGGCGCGGAGCGGGGTACGCGACAGTGGCCATCAGGCAGCCCTCCCGGTCTCGGCGGATCGCCCGGCCGAGGCGGCCTCGGCCCCGACGGGCTGCCCGGCCCCGACGTGCTGCCCGGTCCCGGCGGACTTCCCGGTTCCGGCAGACTTCCCGGTCGCGGCAGGCTGCCCGTCCGACCCGTTCGTCAGCGCCAGGAAGACGTCGTCCAGCGACGGGGCCCGCACCGCGACGTCCTTCGCGACGACCCCCGCCCCGTCCAACTCCCGCACCAGCAGGGGCAGCAGGACGGAGGCACCCGGGGCCGTCAGCACCGTGACGGTCCGCTCGGCCACGTCCACCTGCGCGTCGCCCCCGGTCAGGGCGGACAACACCACCGCGGTATGGGCGAGTTGGAGGGGATCGGCCAGGGTGACGGAGACCTGGCTGCCGATCGCGGCCTTGAGCCGGTCCGGCGGTCCGGTGGCGATCGCGGCGCCGTGGTCGACGACCACGATGTCGTCGGCGAGCCGGTCGGCCTCCTCCAGGTACTGCGTGGTGAGCAGCACCGTGGTGCCTCCGTCGGCCAACTCCTTGACGGTGTCCCAGATCTCCTGGCGGCTGCGCGGGTCGAGCCCGGTGGTCGGCTCGTCCAGGAAGAGCACGGGCGGACTGGTGACGAGACTGGCGATGAGGTCGAGGCGCCGCCGCATGCCGCCGGAGTAGGTGCGCACCAGCCGGTCCGCGGCCTCGTCGAGGCCGTAGCGGGTGAGCAGTTCGTCGGCGCGCGCCCGGGCCCGGCGGGCGCCGAGGCGGTGCAGCCGGCCGAGCAGGTGGAGGTTGTCGCGGCCGGTGATGCCCTCGTCGACGGCGGCGTGCTGCCCGGCGAGGCCGATGGAGCGCCGGACGTCCTCGGCGGCGCGGACGACGTCGTGTCCGGCGACGCGGGCGGTGCCGCGGTCGGGGGCGACCAGGGTGGCGAGGACGCGGACGGCGGTGGTCTTGCCGGCGCCGTTGGGGCCGAGGAGGCCGCACACCGTGCCGGCCGGGACGGCGAGGTCGAGGCCGCGCAGGGCCCGGGTGGCACCGAAGCGTTTCTCCACGCCCGCCATCTCGATGGCGGGCCGGGTGGTGTCGGACATGGCTCTGCCCCTTCTCTAGGTACAGCGTACGTAGAAGCGCGTGCGGACGCCATCGTACTACGTACGGTGTACGTATCTAAGATGGGAGCGCGAGGTGATCTTCCAGTGCCGTCCAGCAAGCCCCCCACCGGCTCCGAGAGCCGCAAGAGCCCCGATGCTCCGCAGCAGCCGGGCAAGCCCACGCCCACCGATGCTCCACAGCAGCCGGGCAAGCCCACGCCCACCGACGCTCCGCCACCGCCGGGCAAGCCCACGCCCCCCGAGGCGCCCGAGCTGATCTGGCTGCGCCCCGAGCGCACCGGTCGCGGCCCGCGCCCGGCGCACAGCCGCGACTCGATCGCCACCGCGGCCATCGGGATCGCCGACGCCGAGGGCCTGGATGCGGTCTCCATGCGCCGGGTCGCGGCGGCGCTCGGCGCCGGCACCATGTCGCTCTACAACTACGTACCGAAGAAGGAGCACCTGCTCGACCTGATGCTCGACGCGGTCACCGGCGAGTACCGGCTGCCGCCCGCGCCGAGCGGCGACGTCCGGGCCGACCTCGCCGACCTCGCCCACCAGCAGCTCGGCATCTCCCGCCGCCACCCCTGGCTGCCCGCACTGCTGCTGGCCCGCCCCAGCCTCGGCCCCAACGCCCTGCGCTACACCGACCACTTCCTGGCCGTCACCGCCCCCACCGGCCTGGGCGGCGGGGCCCGGATGGAGGCGATGGCGCTGTTCAACGGGTTCATCACCCAGTTCGCCCAGTTCGAGCAGACGGCGGCCGCGGGCGCCAAGTGGCAGGCGGAGCTGGTCGGTTACCTCGGCCAGGCGGCAGCGAGCGGCGAATTCCCGCACCTGGCACAGGCGTTCGCCACCGCAGGCCCGCCGGCCGATCCGGACAAGGCCTTCGACCGCACGCTCGACCGGGTGATCTCAGCCATCCTGACGCCCGCGACGGACGACTGACGGCTCGTCAGCTCGAGACGGCCTCCCGCGGGAGCAGCCCGGCCACCCGCCCGTCCACCAGCACCAGGACGGCCGGGTGCCCGCCCGCCAACGCCGACCGCGCCTCGGCCACCGACTGCCCGACGCCCACCGTCGGCAGGGCCGGCCCGAGCAGCGCGCCCAGCGGATCGCCCGGCTCGGCACCGCCGTCCGCGAGCGCCGCCGCCAACACCTCCCGCGACACCGAGCCCACCACCTCCGTCGCGCTCACCCCGAACGGACGCGCCGCCCGGGCCAGCACCGCCGGGGCCACGCCGCCCGGCACGTCCCGCAGCGCCTCCACCGCCCCGCCGACCGTCGCGTCGGCCGGAACCGCCACCAGCGGGCCCGCCGCCGCCAGCGCCTCCCGCAGCGCCGTCTCCCCCGGCTCTTCCAGGAAGCCCCACTCCCGCATCCACGCGTCGCTGTGCACCTTGGACAGGTACGAGCGGCCCGAGTCCGGGAGCAGCACGACCACCAGGTCGTCCGGGCCCAGCCGCCGCGCGACCCGCAGCGCCGCCGCCACCGCAGCGCCGGAGGACGGCCCGGCCAGGATGCCCTCCTCCCGGGCGAGCCGGCGCGCCGTCAGCAGCGACTCGCGGTCCGGGATCCGCTCGAAGGAGTCGACCACCTCCGCGCGGTAGGCCTGCGGCCGGCGGTCCTCGACCGTCCCGGGGTGCAGGAAGTGCCCGATGCTCTCGACGAACCAGGGGCTGCCGTCCCCGCCCCCGTACGAGGAGGACTCCGGGTCCGCGCCGACGACGGTCACCGTGCCGCCGGACACCTGCTTCAGGTACCCGCCGGTGCCGGTGACGGTGCCGCCGGTGCCGACGCCCGCCACGAAGTGGGTCACCCGGCCGCCGGTCTGCTCCCAGATCTCGGGACCGGTCGTCCGGACATGGGCATCGGGATTGGCCTGGTTGTCGTACTGGTTGGCGAGCCAGGCACCGGGGATCTCCTCGGCGAGCCGCTGCACCACGTTGAACAGGTGCCCCGGATCCTCCCGCGGCAGGGCGGTCGGGGCGATCACCACCTCCGCGCCGTACGCCCGCAGGATGTCCGACTTCTCGGACGCCGACCTGTCCGACACCCCGGCGATCACCCGGTACCCGCGCTGCCGACCGACGATGGCCAGGCCGATGCCGGTGTTGCCGGAGGTCGCCTCGACGACCGTCCCGCCGGGCTTCAGCAGGCCGTCCCGCTCGGCGGCCAGGATCATGGACAGGGCGGCGCGGTCCTTGACGCTGCCGCCGATGTTGAGGAACTCGGCCTTGGCGTAGACCGGCGCGGCGAGGTCGGCACCGAGCCGGGCGAGCCGGAACAGCGGCGTCCCGCCGATCGCGTCGAGGACGGATTCGTGCACTGCGGTCATCCTGGGCTCCTTCATCCGGTTCGGCTCGTGCCGTCCGGTGCGGCGTGTGCCGTCCGGTGCGGCGTGTGCCGTCGGTGCGGTTCGTGCCGTCCGGTACGGCGTGTGCGGACCTTCCGACCGAGCCTGCCCACACCCGCGCTCCGCCAGCCGTCCCGACGCGCCCCTCCCCCGCCCGAGCGAAGCAGCCACCTCCCGTGCCCGGGCCGGCTCAGCGGACGTCGACGGTGACCTGTCGCTCGGTCCGGGCGGACGGGTTGGCGAACTTCCCGCCGCCGTGGCTGGGGACCCCGTCGTGCAGCGTGATGGTGGTCCGGCCCGGGCTCTGGGCGCGGAACGTGAAGTAGTAGTGCCCGCCCGAGCCGAGGGATCCGACGAAGACGTGGGCGGCCAGGTCGTCGATGCCGACGTTGTCGACGTACTCGTCCCCGGACGCCCGCACGACCGCCGGGTCGGGGCCCGGGTCGGCCACGGCCCAGGCGTCGCGCGCCCCCTGGTACCCGAACACCTCGATGGAGAAGAGCTCGCCGGGCTTGACGGTGAGCTCGTCCGAGGTCGCGGCGAACACCGTGCCGTGGTCGAGCTTGCCGGTGGTCATCCGGTGGACGACCACGGCGCCCACGGCGATCGCGACGGCCAGCACCGCGGCCAGTGTCAGGAGGATCCGGCGGCGCGTCACGCGGTCGCTCCCCGCCGGGCGCCGAGGCCCGGTACGGTCTCGCCGGCGGTCCGGGCGTCGGACTCGGCCGAGCGGCCGCCACTCAGGAGCTGTGGGGTGGTCAATTCTGGCCTCACTTGGGCATTCGGACGCTTGACACGGCCGGGAACCGGTCGTCGGACGCGCCCTGCATGTGGTTGTCGACGAAGTCGCTCTCGCTGACCCAGACCGTGGCGCCCCACGGATTGTAGAGCTCCAGCAGGTCACCGCGGTGCGCGATGATCACCATCTGGTGGCTGCCGGTCTGGTACCAGTGGCCGCTGTCCACGGAGATCGGCACGGGCTTGCCCTCGTCGACCTTCTGCTCGATCTGGGCCAGCACGTTCTGGCGCTGGTCCCGGCTGTCGAGGTCGACGTTCTTGTAGCCGGCGCCGGTGTGCGTGCCGATCTCGTCGTCGGCGACGTCCTTGGACTCGTAGTCCAGCATGCCGTCCGTCCACTTGTGCCACCAACCGCGCTTGTCGTGGACGCGGTCCGTCTCCGACAGCCAACGGTCGTACGCGGCCTTGCCGTTGTCGTACGCCGGGTCGCCGGGGTGGCCGCCGGTGGTGAGCTGGAAGGCGAACAGCGGGTCGACGATCGCCCGGGCGGTCACCGTCGAGGCGGGCACGCAGGTCCCGCGGTTGCCCTGGTCCCACCTGACGCCCTGGTAGCCCGTCGGCGCCAGATCGGGGGAGGCCGCGTCGAGTTGCACCGGGGAGATCCGCTCGGCCAGCCAGGCGGGGTCGTCGCCGTGTTCGTGGATCAGGTCGCCGAAGGCCTTGATCTCGTCGTAGCCGTGCCCGGCGGCCAGCGCCTTCATCAGGTAGGCGCGCTCCTCGGGGGACTTGCTGCCGGCCAGCAGCCGGTCGAAGCGGGCCCGGTCGGCGTCGCTCATCCCGTCCATGATCTGGGCGGCCCGGGCGACGTTCGCCTCGGTCAGGATGCCGCCGTACTCCTGTCTGCCGTCCACGGCGGCGTCGACGAGCACCAGCTTGTCGGCCGCGCCCAGGCCCTTGTTCTTGAACGTGCCCGCCAGCGCCTTGCCCGCCAGCGCGTTCAGCTCGCGGGCGGCCGCGCGGCCGGCGTTCTCGGCCTTCACCGCCGCGTCGAAGATCGACTTGATGCCGTCCTTCGCCTTCGCGTGCGCGGTGTGCATGGTGTCGTCGTCCCAGTGGACCAGGTCGGGCGCACCGGCGACGGTGATCTCGTGCAGCAGGCTCAGCGCCTCGCTCAACGGCGCGGCGCCCTGCCCGTGCAGGGCCTGCGCCTCGCTCAGGGCGGTGGCCAGCGTCGTGAGGTGCAGTCGGCCCTTGTCCAGTGCGTCCCGGCAGCGCGTCAGGTCGTCGGCGGAGGCCTTGACCACCTCGGCGGCCTTCTCGCCGACCTGCCCGGTCCAGGCGTCCGGCAGGTGCTGGGAGCCGACGCGTCCCACCGTCATCTGGATCCGGTCGATCTGCCCGACCGCCGTGGTGTAGGCGGCGGCGAGTTCGCCGAGCTTGCCGGAGTCCCCCTTGGGGGCCGCGAGCTGCAGGGCGTCGTGGACGGCGTACTTCAGGTCGCCGGCGCCCCACATGCCGTGGGACTCGTCGATCGTCTTCTTCAGCCGCTCCACCTGCTGCCGCTGACTGCCCGGCTTCTCCCCGAGCGGGTGCCCATCGTGGTCGGGCACCGTCACACCCCCCGGTGCTGCTGCGGCGATCCCGTGTCCCCGGGCCTTTCCAGGTGGGCACCGAAGCCCGTTCCGGCGCGGTCGTCGCTCATGGTCCTCCCCCGATGTCTGCCGTTCGGTCCGAAGACCGCCGGACAGCATAGTGCGGGCCCGGAGCACCGGGGGCGGCGGAACACCCGGGGCTCCGGAACACCGGAGCACCGGGCCACCGGGGGCGCAGGGACCTGTCGAGCCGTCACATTCGCCCCACCCGCCCCCAGCCCGGTCAAATCACTCGTCGCGACCGCGCCGACCCCGTACGGTGGACCGGTCGGTGATCTTGACCAGGGAAGGGCAGACACGCACCATGCAGCAGTACCAGGGGTGGGCGGACGAGCACTACGGCGCTGTCGCGGACGCCTTCGCCGCCAACTTCGAGGAGTTCCCCGAACTGGGCGCCGCCGTCACGGTGTACGCCGGTGGCCGCAAGGTGGTCGAGCTGTGGGGCGGCACGGCCGACGAGCGCACCGGCCGCGCCTGGACGCAGGACACCGTGGTGCCGGTCTTCTCGTGCGCCAAGGGCGCGGTGAGCATCTGTGCGCACCTGCTCGCCCAGCAGGGCCGACTCGACCTGGACGCGCCGATCGCCCGCTACTGGCCCGAGTTCGCGCGGCACGGCAAGCAGTCCGTCACCACCCGGATGGTCCTCGGCCACCGTGCCGGCCTCCCGGCGCTGGACGCGGTGCTCTCCTTCGAGGAGATCGCCGCCTGGGAGCCGGTGATCCGGGCCATCGAGGCCCAGGAGCCGCTCTGGGAGCCGGGCACGACCTACGAGTACCACGGCCACGTGCTCGGCTTCGCGGTCGGCGAGGTGATCCGCCGGATCACCGGTCTGACCCCCGGCGCGTTCCTGCGCAAGGAGCTCGCCGAGCCGCTCGGCCTGCCGGTCTGGATCGGCCTGCCGGAGAGCGAACTCCCGCGCCTGGCCCGGCTGGTGGAGGCCGAGGGCCGCCGCCCGATGCCCGGCCCGGAGCACCTGCTCACCCGGATCGTGACGATGAACGGCGCACTGGTCTTCCCCGGCCTGGACGTGCCGCACGGCTGGAACGACCCGGCCCTGCACGCGATCGAGCTGCCCGGAGCGGGCGCCGTCGCCTCCGCCACCGGCCTGGCCGGCCTGTACGCGGCGGCGGTCACCGGTCTGGACGGCGGCGAGCGGCTGCTCTCCCCCGACACGGTCACCGACGCGGTGCGCGAAGTCTCCTCCGGCGCGGGCTTCCTGGGCTTCGACATGGGCGCCCGCTGGGGCTCCGGCGTGCTGCTCGACTCCCCCGCCTTCCGCCGGCTGCTCGGCGGGCGCAGCTTCGGCAACGACGGCGCCGGCGGCCAGTTCGCCTTCGGTGACGACGAGTTCGGCATCGGCTTCGCCTACGTCACCAACCGGATGATCGGCCACGGCGACGCCCGGGCGAACCGGCTGATCGACGCGGTGCGCGGATGCCTGGGATGACGGACTTCCTCACCCTCCTCACCGGCCTGGTCGCCACCGGCGACCTCGGCGGCATGCACTACGGCGCCTCGCTGCCCGAACTCGCCGCCCGCTACGGCGATCCCTGGGACGGCGGCCGACTCCACCGCGACAACCGCTGGCCGCACGGCTTCGGCTGGGGCGACGTAGTGACGGTGTTCTGCCGCTGCCGGCAGCTCCAATCGCTGTCCCTTCCGGTCTGGCACGGCGAGCTGGAAATCCCGCGACCGGGCGGCGAGTCGGTGACGCTCGACACCCGCGTCACCGAGACCGACCTGACGGCCGCGCTGACCGCCGCCGGGTGCACCTGGCAGACGGTGACGTACGAGAACCTCCCGGACCAGCGGAACCTGATGTTCTCCCTGGCCGAGGAGGTCCGGGTCGAGCTGGTCCTGACCAACCGGGAGGCCTACGACGAGCCGCCGCTGGAGGAGTTCGTGCTGCACAAGGCGCTGCTGTGGGGCTACGAACACGTCGACTGCCCCGAGCCGGACCGCACGCTGCCGGACGACGGCTGGGGTGCGGGCGAACGCTGAACCGGGGACGGGCGGTTCGGCCACGCCGGACCGCCCGGGAAGACGTCCGGCCGGCGGCGGCCCGTCCCCACCCCCGTGTGGAACGGACCGCCGCCGGGCCTCCCCGGTCTGCCCGGGCTCTGGTCTCCTCGGGCTCTGGTCTCCTCGGCTACCCCACCCCTACTTCAGCTACTTCAGCAGGAAGTCGTAGACCGCCTGCCGCCCGATCGGGTTCGCCGCCCGGGTCTGCACCGAGTGCGCCGCCCCGGGCACGATCACGATCTGCGGGTCGTGTGCCGACGCGGCCTGCTGGTACAGCCATTCGTTCGGTGTGGACAGGTCGCGGTCGCCGCCGAGCAGCAGCACCGGCACGTCGGGCAGCTTGCGGTGTGCCGACGGCGTCGGCGGAACCTGCTCGCGCGGCCAGTCCAGGCAGACCAGCAGGCTGCCGAGCCCGGTGGCGGTCGCCGCGTCGTACGGCCAGGTCTGCTCCGCGGTCAGCTGCTGCCGGGTGCGCTCCAGCGCCGCCGCGCGCCGCGCGACCGGGGTGTCGGTGGTGCCCCACGGGAAGTGGCTGTCGGCGCAGACGGTGGCGGCATGCAGTCCCTGGCTGAGCAGGTTGGCGGGGGCGGCGTCGCCCTGGTGGACGGTGTCGATGAACGCCTGGAGCTTGGCCGGCTGCCCGGCGGCGGCCTCGTGCAGGGCCTCCGGGACGCCGCCGTAGTTCGGGTCGGTGAACTCGTAGCTGGTGAGGGCGTCCAGGATCTGTGCGCCGTTGCCGTACTGCCGGACGACCTCGGCGAGGTCGCCGGCCGGGTCGGTGGTGCAGCCGGTGGCCCGACAGGCAGCCGTCAGGACGCGGGCGCTCGCGGGCAGCGCGGCCAGGTCGAGCGGGTCGTAACCCTGCTGCGGCACCACCGAGTCGAGCACCAGCCGGGCCACGTGTGCCGGGTGGGCGAGCGCGTACCGCTCCGCCACGAAGGTGCCGTAGGAGACGCCGTCGAGGGTCAGCCGCCGGTCGCCGAGGGCGTGGCGCAGCAGGTCGATGTCGGCGACGGTGTCCGCGGTGCCGTAGAAGCGGGCGTTCGGGCCGAGGGCGGCGGCGCAGTCGGCGATGGACTGCTTGCGCGGCGCGGTGAGGTCGGAGGAGCCCATGTCCTCCTGCAGGCCGGGGCACTGCAGCGCGCCGCCCCCGGTGCCGCGCTGGTCGTACATGACCAGGCGGTAGTCCTTGAGGACGGGTTCCAGCTTGCTCGCGATCCGTTTCATCAGCGGGACACCGGGCTGGCCGGGGCCGCCGGTGAGGAACAGCAGGTCGCCCTTGGGGGCCTCGGTGTTGCCGGCGACCGCCACGGCGAGGTCGAGGCTGCCGGACGTGACGCCGCTGTGGTCGAGCGGGACGGTGAGGGTCCCGCAGGTGAACTCGGGCGCGTCCGGGCAGGGCGCCTGTCTGGAGATCCCGCCGCCGGCGAGGGCCGGTTCGGCGGCTGCCGCGACGGTGGGAGTGGCCAGCGTGGTGCCGGCGACCACCGCGACGGCGCCCAGGAGGGCGGCGACGCGGCCGCGCGTGCTCGTCATGTTCGTCCTTCCGGTCGGCCGCGTCCGTGCTGACGCGGTCACCGAAGTAGCGTGCGCTCCACGGGAGTTCGCTGGCGAGCGTCGGCTCCGTGATTCGTCCAGGGGCGAATCGTTATCACCCGGAAGGCGGACGAAACCACCCCGATCGGCCGCGCCCACGGCGCCTGCGGGAGCGCTGTCGCCGCGCCCGAGGCGCACCGCCGACGAGCCCGGGGAACACGGCCGACGAGCCCCGGGAACGCAGCCGCCGGACGTGAGAGGAACGACTGCCGGAGCCGGGAGACACGACTGCCGGACCCGACGAGCACTCGGCTCCCGGGCACCACCGCGGTTCGCCTCAGATCAGCACGCGCGGGAGGACCACCCGCACCCACTCCTCGGGCTGCGACAGGTGCGGGGCGTGGCCGGCGCCGGTGTACAGGTGCCGCTCCCCCTTCGGCAGGGCGAGGTCGATCAGGTCCAGCACCTCGCCGAACATCGGCGCGCTGTCGTCGCTCTGCGTGAGCAGCGCCGGTTCGGTGTACCGGGCCAGCCCCGTGAGGTCGAGGTCCAGCGCGTCCGGGTCGCGCAACTCGTCGAGGTAGGTGGGCGCGTTGCGGATGTAGGTGTGCCGGATCGGCGCGGGCAGCTGCTCCCATGCGCCCGGCCCGAAGGCGAGGCTGTCCACGTACAGTTCGGCGGCCGCGGCGGACTCGGCCTGCTCCAGCAGCTCCCGGACGGCGGCGATCCGGTCGGCGAAGGCGGTGCCGATCGGGCGGAGGTCCGGGTCGGCGAGCAGGATGCCGGTGCCCGGCGGCTCGTGCACACCGATCCCGCGGAGCAGGTCGGGACGGGCGGAGGCGAGCCGGAGGGTGACCAACGCGCCGTAGGAGTCGCCGTAGACGAAGGCCGGGGCGAGGCCGAGCCCCTGGATCAGCCCGGCCAGGTCGGCCGCGTCCTCGTACACCGAGCCCTGGGTGAGCAGCTCCTCGCTGCGGCTGTGCCCCCGGCGGTCGTAGGCGACGACGGTGGCGGACTCGGCCAGGCCCGGCATCACCCGCGCCCAGGAGTCCCCGTCGCTCCACGAGCCGTGCACCAGGACGACGCCGGGGCCCTCACCGTCGGCCTCGTAGTGCAGCGCCACCCCGTTCACCCTGATCTCGGCCATCACGAGCCTCCCGATCTCTGCGGTGCTCCCACACCAGCCTGACACAACCGCCTGGAAGGCTCAGATCCGCCGGTCGCGGCGGCGCTCCCCCGCCCCGGGGGCGGTCCGGGGCCGAACGCCGGAGCGGTCCCGGACGAAGATCATCCTCGCGCGGGATCCGCCCGGCCCGCGGCCGTGCCAGGCTCGGCGCATGTCCTACGTCGTACGCCGAATAGCCACCGAGGAGTGGCGGGAACTGCGCGAGATCACCCTGGAGGCGCTGCGGGACTCCCCGGACGCCTTCAGCCTCTCCTACGCCGACACCGCCGCCCGCCCCGACGGCTACTGGCAGCAACACGCCGCCGCCGAGGCCACCGCCCGGGAATGTGCCACCTTCACCGTCCGTGACGAGGACGGGAACTGGGTGGGGATGGCCGCCGTCGAGCCCATCCCGCACGTCCCCGACACCGCGCACGTCCATGCCGTCTACGTCACCCCCGGGCACCGCGGTGCGGGCGGCCCCGCCACCGACCTCGTGAACGCGACCGTCCGCTACGCGCAGGACCACATCGACGTCCGGTGGCTGACCCTCGGCGTCAACGAGAGCAACGGCCGCGCACTGGCCTTCTACCTGCGCCTCGGCTTCGAGGACACCGGCAAGGTGATCCCCTACGTCCGGAATCCGGCCGAGAGGGTCTTCATCCTGGGCTACCCGGACTTCCGGAACGGCTCCCGCTGACCAGACAGCCGTCCAAACCGACGGCCGGACGGCCGACCGCACCGCCGGCCACGCCGCCCCGACCGCACTGCCGGCGGCGGGCCCGGTGCGGGGCCCGCCGCCGACGCCCTGAACACCCCTCACTTCATCCCGCGCACCGGCGGCTCGTCCCGTGTCCCGTCCTCCGCGACCACGGTGAACCGCTTGGGCCCCGACACCGACAGGTCCACCGGGTACAGCGACGACGTGCCGTTCACGTCCATCTCGGCGGTCCGCCGACCGGTCACGGTGTCCACCCGGGTGATCCGGTCGCGCGTCATCGCCCACACCGACGTCCCGTCCACCACCAGGCCCGTGACCTGGTCGTCCAGCCCCGCCGTCCACCGCTGCCCACCGTCCGCGAGCGAGTACGCCACCAGCCGGCCGGTCGCGCTGCGGACCGGATTCCTGCCGCTGCCGATGGTGACGTCGCCGGGCCTCTCCCCCGGCACGACGAACAGGTCCCCGACGACCACCCCGCCGAACAGCGGCCGGGCGTCGAACTCGTCGAAGGCGTGCAGCCCACCCAGCATCACGTCCAGGTCGTACTCGTTCCCGGACACCGGGATCGACGCCCGCGGCCGCCCCGCCCGGTCGTAGCTGAGCACCGCGTGCGTCTCCCGCTCGCCCTGGGCGTCGACCCACACGGCCAGCGGATCGACCGACAGCACCGCGAGGTTCTTCAGCCCGCCCGCCGCGGGCAGCACGATCCGTGCCTGCTCCCGCCCGTCCGCGGCGGCCAGCGACCGCAGCACGGGCGCCGCCCCGCCGCACTGCGCGACCGTCACCACGTCCGCGGCCCCGCCGGCGACGTGCAGCGGGGCGCAGCCGGCGTCGGCCGTTCCGCGCCACACCGCCGCACCGTCCGTCAGCCGAACGGCCCGCCAGCCGTCCTTCTCCTGCAGGACGGCCTGCTGTCCTGCGACGGCGACCACATCCGGCGTCGCCGAGTCCCCGTCCCGAGCCGGCGCGTCGACGGCAGTGGTCCAGCCCTCCCTGCCGTCGGAGAGGTCCAGCGCGGTCACCGCCGTGCACGGCTTGTCGTGCGGCGAGTGACCGATCAGCCCGACGGAGCCCTGCCCGGCGGCGCCGGTCCCGACACCGCGGCTCA
Source organism: Kitasatospora sp. NPDC097691 (assembly GCF_040302665.1). Classification (NCBI taxonomy): domain Bacteria; kingdom Bacillati; phylum Actinomycetota; class Actinomycetes; order Kitasatosporales; family Streptomycetaceae; genus Kitasatospora; species Kitasatospora sp. NPDC097691. Next base: position 74,335 of record NZ_JBEORY010000019.1, read on the forward strand.
TCGCGCACACCGAGTCCTCCCCCGGCGGCGTCCAGTGCCACACGACGGCCCCGGTGGCGCTGCGGTACGCGACCACCTGGTCGGGGCGGACCCGCACCACCAGGTCCCCGGCCGCCCAGCTGCCCAACGCACGGGTCGTGGAGGGCCGGTCCGGCGGGGCCTTCCAGGCGTCGTCGACGCCTTCACCGGCGAAGCCGACGAAGATCCCGAGCCCCAGCAGCATCCCGACGGCGATCGCCGGGAACCCGTGCCGGGGGTGGATCAGCGCCCAGACGAGACCCCCGCCGCAGGGCATCAGCCCGAGGATGCTGATGATGCCCAGGTATCCGAGGCTGTCACCGCCGAACCCGTTCGCCGGCCCGAGCAGCGTGGCCAGCCCGATGGTCGCGAACAGGGCTCCCAGCACCCCGCCGGAGACCACCATCCAGGTCTCCCCGTCCCAGGCGAACCTGGCACCCCACCCCGCCCGGACAACGCTGTCCTCGGGCCCAACGGCCATGCCGCTCTCTCCCCTGCGACGCGCCGCCCACCGCATCAGGGCGACGATCATCGGATCGTCGCAGAGCCCCCCGCGATCCGAAACAAAGAGCAGGGAAAGCCCCGGCCATCACCTGCACATGAGAGGCACGGACTACGGCGATACCCGGGAGCATCCCCAAGAGGAACAATCTTGGCCCTCAGATCTCGGTCCGACGCCACCTCACGCCCAGCCCGGCACACCCGCTTCCCCGCCCGGCACCCAGTTCCCGTGCAGCCCCAGCGGCACCCGCACCGGCAGGTGCACCCGGGCGACGGGCTCGCCGGTGAAGTCCTGGGCGGCGAGGACCACCAGGTCCGTCGCGCCCCGCACCGGGTCGAAGACGTACGCCATCACGTACCCGTCGTCCTCCGCCGTCGGCGACTCGGCCGCGACGAACACCCCCTCCCCCACCGCACCGTCGCGCCCGAACTCGTGGGCCTCCACCGTTCCCCGGCGCAGGTCGTGCTTGAGCAGGGCGTTGCTGAAACCCTCGTCCGGTCGGTCGTCCTCGGGCCCGGTCGGCGGCGCGTACAACTCGACGGCGGCCGCGTAGCCGTAGCGGTTAGGGCGGCCGGAGAAAAGGGGGTTGAGGCGCGGGAACTCCTGGACCCGGTCGTCCAGCCGCTCCTCCTTCACCGTCCCGGCCGCCAGGTCGACCGTCCAGCGGTCGAGCGTGGGCCGGCTCGCGCCGAGGTTGCGCAGGTCGATGCCCGGCGGGTGCCGGACGACGTCGACCACCAGCGAATCCACCGCCCGCTCGTACGCGTTGAGCGTGTGCCCCACCAGATGCGGGGCGAGCTCGAACCACCGCACCTCGCCACCCTCGCGCGGCATCACGCCGACCCGGGCGGCGCGCCGCTCGTCCCAGGTGAAGGGCACGCCGGTCGCCAGGTGCGCCGCACTGAACACCACCGGCGTGTCGTACAGCACCACGAACCGCTCGGTGAGCGCGAAGTCGTGCATGTACGGGTTCCCGGGCACCGGGATCGTGGTGGTGCTCCGGACGGCACCCACCGCGTCCATCACGATGTGCTGCACCAGGTCCGAGCCGTAGCGGAAGGCGAGCGAGTGCAGCTCCCCCGTGTGCCGGTCGAACAGCGAATGCGCGTTGGCGCTGTACCCCTCCGGCGTGGCACCCAGGTCGCACGGGCCCACCGTGTCCAGCTCGTAGGTGAGTTCGTACGGGCGGATGCCGCCCTCGGTGAGCGCGTAGGTGCGCCCGGCGAGGCCCGCGACCTGCACGTTCGGGGAGATGTCCAGCCGCTCGTCGACGGGTGTGCCGCGCCGGGGCTCGCCGAGCAGGTCGGACACGGCGCCGGAACGGACCCACCGGTTGCGGTACCACTCGGCGCGCCCGCCCCGGATCCGGACGCCGTGCACCATGCCCGCGCCCAGGGTCCACTGGTGCGCGGCGGGGTCCTCGATGCCCAGCGGATTGGGGCCGTTGCGCAGGTAGCGGCCGTCGAGGTGTTCCGGGATCCGCCCGGTGACGGGCAGGTCGTAGGCGGTGACCTCCTCGGTCACGGGGGCGAAGTTCCCTAACAGGTAGCGGTTGCGACTCATCGTGTCGTCCTCTCGCGGGCCGGCGCGCCGGTCGGCGACCGGCCGGCCGCCGGTTGGTCGGATGTCGGTTGATCGGATGTCGGTTGGTCGGATGCCCGGGTGACGGGAGCCCGGTCGGTCGACCGGCGGTCAGTCGGTCGGCGTCAGTCGGTCGGCGTCAGTCGGTTGCCGGTGCTCCGGCGCCGAACGCCCGACCCAGGGCCGCCATCAGCGCCTCGTAGAGCGGCCCGGCGTCGGCCGGGGCGAAGTGGCCGGCGAGTTCCAGACTCACCGCACCGTGTGTGGCCGCCCAGAAGATCTTGGAGACCTCCTGCGCGTCGCCGGGCCGGAAGACCCCGTCCGCCATGCACGCCTCGACGGCGGTCACCGAGGCGCCGAACGCACCCTCGGCCACGGCCAAGGCCTCATCACTGGGCCGGAATTCCGGCACCGGCTGCTCGAACATCACCCGGTAGTAGGCGGGTTCGGTGATCGCCCGTTCCCGGTAGGCCCGACCGAGCGCGGTCAGGTACGTCAACGGGTCGTCTCCGCGCGGCACTTGCTCCTGGGCTCGACGCAGCCGCGCGAAGCCCTCGCGGTACAGCGCGTCGAGCAGCCCCTCCTTCCCGCCGAACATGGTGTACAGCACCTTGGTCGAGGAGCCGATCTCGGCGGCGATCCGGCGCACGGTCAGCGCGACGGAGCCTTCGGCGACGAGGAGGGTGATGGCGCAGTCGAGGATCACGGCACGCACGGCGTCCTGGCCGGCCCGCTGCGCGTCCTGGTAGGGCGTGCTCATGGGTAACAACGTAACCCATGAGAAACAGTGTTACCACCCCTTCGCGCCACTCCCGCCGGCCTCGCCACCGCCAGGCTGTCGCGCTCGACGCTTGAGGGGAGTCACCGATGAGCAACCCTGCCCACCACGGACTCGACCAACGCCGCCAACGTCCGGATCGACCACTCCGGCGACGACACCGTGATCGGACTCGCCGGCTCCGGCGACGTCGTGGAGGTCGTGGACACCTGGACCTCGCCGCTCGGCGCCCGCTGGGCCAAGGTCCTGGTGGCGCGCACCAGGGTCTCCGGCCGGGTCCTGTGGTCCCTGCTCGCGCACCGGGACCCGGCACCGGAACCGTAGAATCCGTCTGTACACACCAGGGAGGATTCCGCGTGTTCCTAGCGCACCGTCCGCGCACCCCGGAGCTGACCCCGCGGCAGGGGGACGGGCCGGTCAACGGCGTCGCGCTGCTGCTGCCCGGAGGGTTCCTCCGAAGCCGCCGCGGGCCGTCGAAGGTCGCCGAGCTGGGCCTGCGGGAGCTCGCCACCGAGCTCACCGACCGCGGCCGGCCGCACGGCCTCGCCGTCCACCTACTGCGCTACCGCTACAGCGGCTGGAACGGCGACGACGCCGACACCGCCGTCGACGCCCGCTGGGCGCTCGACGAACTCGCCCGACGGTACGAGGGCGCGCCGGTGGTCCTGATCGGCAACTCGCTCGGTGGGCGCGCCGCCTTCTGGTCCGCCGGGCACCCCTCCGTCGCCGGCGTCGCGGGGATCGCGCCCTGGCTCCCCAGTGGCGACCCGGTCGACCAGCTGGCCGGGCGGCGGGTGCTGATCGTCCACGGCACCGGCGACCACAGCGCGGCCAACGCGACCCAGTCCCTGGAGTACGCGCTGCGCGCCCGACAGGTCGTCCCGGACCTCGCCCGCTACGAGATCCCGGGCGGCAACCACCTCCTCCTCCGCGAGACCGGCGACATCAGCGCCCTCACCACCGCCTTCGCCCTCGCCGCCCTGAACGCCGAACCCGCGGCGCTCATCACCGGAGCGGTCTGCACCCGGCTCCCGGCCCGGGCGTAGCGGCCCGCACTCCAGCCCTGCCGATCGGCAGGGGAGGCCCGGCCACATTCCCCCGGGATTCCTGCCGATCGACACATGCGCGATCGGCGTCGGAGCGATCAGTCTTGGAGTCACCGAACGGCGGCCACCCGGGCCGCCGGAGGAGGGAGTCTCCGCCGTGGCCCACACCCGAGCCCTTCAGGGGCGACTGATCGAACGTCCGCTTCGCATTCTCCAAAGGGGGTCACTCCACCCCGCCGCCGTCCCGCCCTCCCGGGAGTCCGCACGGCCGTCACCAAGCCGGGCGCTCGCGCGCTCGTCCTCTCCGGCCTGCTCCCCGCTGCAACACTGGCGCCCGCCCGCATCGCCGCGCCCGCACCGGCCACCAAGCCCTATCCGATCGCCGGGCTCTATCCCATCGGGCCCTGAACACCGCGGTCGGCCGGCCGCCCAGCCCCCTCATCCACCGCTCCCTCCCCCGATCACCGTTGCGCCGCGTCGCTCCCCGCCCTCGCCACCGGCAGCACGGGCGGGTTGACGCGGGCCTGTTCGGCCAGGAGGTCAGCGAAGGCCACGGTGAGCGGGTCGGGGCGGGTGCGGGTGTAGGCGGTGAGGGTGCGTCGGATCGGCGGGTCCGGGCGGAGCACGGCGCCGTCGAAGTGCGGTGGGACGATGTTGGCGGGCACCAGGGCGGGGCCGAGTCCGGCGGCTGCCAACAGCGGTGCGGCGGAGGTCTGTTCGGCGCGGACGGCCGCTCGGGGGTGGAAGCCGGCCTGGGCGGCGACGCGGTCGAGCAGGTCCGCGAGGCCGTTGTCGGGGGCGTAGTGGACCCAGGCGCGGTCGGCGAGTTCGGCCGGCGCGATCGTGCCGCCGGGGCGGTCGGCCAGCGGGTCGTCGGCGGGCAGGACGATCACGAACTCCTCGACGCCGAGCTCGCGGATCGGGCCTTCCCAGCCGACCGGGGCGGGGCCGACGGCGACGTCGGCGCAGCCGGCGGCCATCGCGGCCTGGAGCCGGTCGGCGTGCGGGTACTCACGCAGCCGGATCTGCACGCCAGGGTGGAGTCGGCGCCAGGCGCGCAGGACGGGCGGCAGGATGCCGAGGCTGACCGAGTAGACCGCCGCGACCTCCAGTTCGCCCTGCTCCAGTCCGGCGGTGCGCCGGGCCACCGCACGCAGGCGTTCGGCTTCGGCGAGCGCGGCCCGGGCGTGCGGCAACACGGCCCGCCCCATCGGGGTGAGCCGTACCGAGCGCGGCAGGCGTTCGAGCAGCGGACCGCCGACGGCACTCTCCAGGGCCCGCATCTGGTGGGAGAGCGCGGGCTGGGTGACGTGCAACTGCTCGGCCGCACGCGTGAAGGAGCCGGTGTCGACCACCGTGACGAGGTATTCGAGCTGCCGGAGCGTTGCCATGAGCAGATTTTATCGCTGACCTAGAAAACAAGCCTTGGACTCATTGCAGCAGCCCGGGAGATCGTCGTGGTGTGGCCGCCGCAGCAAGCAACAGCCGGCCGATCCCCCTTGATGCGAAGGAGTTCCCCCGTGTCCACCGACGGTTCCCATGGCACTTCCGACGAAGGTTCCCAGGACATTTCCCATGACGGCTCCCTGAAGGGCCGACGCGTCGTCGTGGTCGGCGCGGGTTCGCGCACCGGGCGCGCCCTCGCCAAGGCCGCTTCGGCGGCCGGTGCCGAACTCGTGCTGGCCGGTCCGGATCCGCGCAAGCTGGAGTGGACGGCCGGCGAGCTGTCCGGGCCGTCCGAGGTGATCGGGCTCGACATCGCGGACGAGCGGTCGATCACCGACTTCGCCGCCCGCGTCGGCCGGTTCGACCATCTGGTCTCGACCGCCGCGATCCCGGCCAACGGCCCGCTGCGGGAGCTCGACGCGGCCGATGTGCAGCGGGCGTTCGCGGCCAAGGTGATCGGGCCGCTGCTGCTGGCCAAGCACCTGGTCGGGCAGGCGTCCGAGAGCGGCTCGTTCACCTTCTTCTCCGGTGTGGCGGCCTGGCGCCCGGCTCCGGGCCGCACGGTGATGGCCACCACCAACGGCGCGCTCGCCTTCCTGGTGCAGGCGTTGGCGGTGGAGATCGCACCGGTCCGGGTCAACGCGGTGTCACCCGGCATCGTCGACACCGGGTCCTGGGACGGCCTCGGTTCCGACAAGGAGGCCTTCCTGCGCGGCGTGGCCGAGCGCAACCCGGCGCGACGCGTAGGCAGCCCCGACGACCTGATCAAGGCGGTGCTGTACGCGATCGACAACCCGTACGTCACCGGCACGGTGCTGCACGTCGACGGGGGCGGTCGCCTTGTCTGACCTCCGACGCCCGGATGCGGTCCGCCGACGCCTTCGACCGCAGACCCGTACCGCCACGCGCACCGCCGCCCTCGCCGTCGCCCTGGCCGCCCTGGCGGGCGGTACCGCGGCAGCCACGCCCGTCCACGAGGCGGGCCGCCCCGCCGCCGACCGCCACGAGTCCTCGCATGCCTGGCCGCAGCGCCTGGTCGACCGCTCGCCCGACCTGGTCCAGCCGAAGGCGCTCACCGTGGACCGTTCGATCGGCTCCCGGCGCGCGGCCCAAGAGGTGCACCTGGCCCAGCAGTTGTACACGTTCTGGAACACCGGGCAGCAGCGGTACCTGGATGCGGCGATCAGTCCGCAGTTCAGGGACAACACCCTGCCGCCCGGCCGCCCGCAGGGCCCGACCGGCCCGGCGTTCGCCTCGCGCACCTTCCGCGCCGCGGTTCCGGACCTGACCTGCGAGCTGTCCGACGTCCTGGTCACCGGGGACGAGATCACCGCCAGGCTGGTCTTCCGCGGCCACTTCACCGGCGTCTTCAACGGTGTCCGAGGCGAGGGCCGGCCCGTCGAGTTCAACGCGATCGACATCCAGCACGTCGGCACCGACCGGATCGTCGAGGACTGGCACATCGAGGACAACACGACGCTGCTGGCCCAACTGGGCGTCAACGGCTGAGCCACCCCTGGCCCGACCTCCCCCGCCTCGCCCGCCTCGCCCGCCGTGGGCCGCAGCCCACGGGCCACGGACCCGCCGACCGCCGACCGCCGACGCACGCGAAATCACGTTGGCGGTCGGCGGCCCCTCCTGCCTATGGTCGGGGGATGACCACCCGAACCTTCCGCATCATGGTGCGCGGCGTCTTCGACGGCCTCACCGACGGGCAGCGCGCCGAACTCCTGGCCGCCGCACCCGAGCACGACGTGCTGCACGCGGCCTTCACCCGCGAGGGCCACCTCAGCTACGACCTCTCCGCCCGGGCCGCCTTCACCTTCCGCTTCCTCGACGAGGGCGAGGCCGAGGAGGACATCCTGGCGGCCACCGAGCGGGCCGAGCAGACGGCGCAGAGTTGGCTGACCGCTCGCGGCTACGGCTTCAAGAACCTCCGTTCCCAGGCCGAGGACCTCTCCCAGGCGCCGCTCGGCAAGCGTCAGCGCCGCGCCGCCAACGCCGCGAGCTGATCGGCCCCTCCCCCCTCCCCCCTCCGCCACCTCCTTGACGGCTCTCCGCAGGGATATACTTGAGCAGTCAAGGAGGTGGCAATGACAGAGCCGAAGACCACGGGACCGACGAACGTGCCCCCGAGCCCCGACCCACTGGACACCGCCCTGCGGCTGGTCCGCGCCCAGACGGCCGTGGTCAAGCGGTTCGACGCGAGCCTCGGCGGCCTGCACGGCGTGAGCCTGTCCGACTTCACCATGTTGCTCCACCTCGCCCAGGCCCCCGGCGGCAGGATGCGCCGGGTCGACCTCGCCGAGGCTCTCGGCCTCACCGCTTCCGGCGTGACCCGCGGCCTGGCACCGCTGGAGCGGATCGGCCTGGTCACCCGCGAGGCCGCGGCCCGCGACGCCCGGGTCGCGTACGCCGCCCTCACGCCGACCGGTCGCGAGCGGCTCGCCGAGATGCTGCACACCGCCCGCCAGGTCGCCGCCGACCACTTCGCGGCCGGGCAGTGGAGCCCCGAGGACCTCAACCGCCTGTCCGCCCTGCTCACCCGCCTCGGAGGCACCGCCCCCAGCACACCCCTCGGCTGAGCGGCACCACCTGCGACCCGCAGGACCCACCGCCCAACCCGCGCCCTAGGCTGAACCCCGACCCAGCCGCACCACCTAAACCACCCCAACCACCCGCACCACCCCCGCGCGACCGCACGACCACCCCCGCGAAGGGCAGCACCATGACCCACACCCCTGGCGCCACGCCCGGCCGGGAGCCCGCCCTCGCCGACACCCAACGCGCGCACTGGCAGCGGACCTACACCGACAACCCCGGGATGTACGGCGACCTGCCGTCCGCCCCCGCCGCGTACGCCGCCGATACCTTCATCGCCGCCGGAGCCCGAGACGTGCTCGAACTCGGGGCCGGCCACGGCCGCGACGCCCTGCACTTCGCCCGCGCGGGCTTCCGGGTGCTGGCCACCGACTTCAGCCCGACCGGCCTGCAGCAGCTGAGCGCGGCGGCCGCCGCGCAGGGCCTGGCCGACCGGCTCACGGTCGCCGCCCACGACGTGCGTGCGCCGCTGCCCCTCCCCGATGAATCCGTCGACGCGGTCTTCGCCCACATGCTGCTCTGCATGGCGCTCTCGACCGAGGAGATCACGGCACTCGTCGCCGAGGTTCGCCGCGTCCTGCGCCCGGGCGGCACCTTCGTCTACACCGTCCGCCACACCGGCGACGCCCACTACGGCGCCGGCACCGGCCACGGGGACGACATCTGGGAGCACGGCGGCTTCGCCGTCCACTTCTTCCCCCGCGAGCTGGTGGACGCGCTCGCCGAGGGCTGGCGCCTCACCGACGTCCACCCCTTCGAGGAGGACCGACTGCCCCGCCGCCTCTGGCGCATCACCCAGGAGACCCCCCGATGACCTCCCCGACCACCCCGGCCACCCCGGCCACCCAGGCCACCCCGCTCGACCCCGACGGCACCACCCCTGACCTCACCATCGACGGCACCGGCCTGCTCTGCGTCCAGCTCCTGCTCCGCCTGCGCGCCCGCATCGCGCACCTCCCGGCCGGCGCGGTGGTCCACATCCACACCACCGACCCCGCCGCCCCGCTCGACCTGCCCGCCTGGTGCCACCTCACCGGCCACAGTTACCTCGGCCAGGTCCCGCACGGGGCCACCGACCGCGAGGTGTACGGGCTGCGCCTCACCTCCGCCCCGCTCCGCACCCGCCCCGACCGCCCCTGGCACCCGGCCCCCACCACCGACTGACCCACCGCCCCACCGGCTGACCCACCGACCCACCGCCCCACCGACCGGCCACGCCACCCACCCGAGCACCCCCGCCTCCGGCGGAAATCCCCGCGCGGCCACCCCCGCCGGCGGTGCAGACTCCCCCCATGCCCGCCACCGGCCCCACCCCCACACCCGCCGGCCCCACACCCACCGCCAACGCCCTCCTCCACCACCCGCCCGACGCCCGCCTCCTGCTGCTCAACTGCGACGACCTCGGCCTCGACGAGTCCGTCAACCTGGCCGTGATCGACGCCGTCCGGAACGGCATCGCCGCCTCCTGCAGCCTGATGACCGTCTGCCGCGCCGCCCCGCATGCGCTGCGGCTCCTGCGGCGGCACCCGGAGGTCCCCTTCGGTGTCCACCTCACCCTGGTCTGCGAGTCACCACACCTCCGCTGGGGCCCGCTGGCCGCCCGCGACCGGGTACCGTCCCTCCTCGACGACACCGGCGGGTTCTTCGCCCCCACTCCCGCCGGGCGCGCCCGACTGCTCGCCCGCGCCCGACTCGACGACGTCGAGCGCGAGTTCCGCGCCCAGATCGACGCGGTGGGGACGGCCGGCCTCGCACCGACCCACCTCGACTTCCACTGCCTCGCCGACGGCGGCCGCGAGGACATCCTCGACCTCACCCTCGCCCTCGGAGCCGAGTACGGCCTGGCGGTACGGGTCTGGCTGCCACCCGCCCTGGACCGGATACGCCGGCGCGGCCTGCCGGTCGTCGACCACGGCTTCCTCGACAGCTTCGCCGTCCCACTCGACGACAAGCCCGCCCACTACGCCCGGCTGCTCGCCGCCCTCCCGCCGGGCCTGACCGAATGGGCACTGCACCCCGGCCTGGCCGGACCCGACCCGCGTGCCCCGCACGATGGTCGGCGCGTCCGCCGCACCGATCACCAGTTCCTGGTGTCCCCCGAGGCCCGTCGGCTCCTCGCCGAGCACGGCATCACCGTCCTCGGCTACCGGTCACTGCAGGAAGCCTGGCAACGGGCCCGAGAACGGCTCACACCCGACTTCCCTCCACCGGTCGATGTGCCACGATGAGGGAGTACGAACAGTCGGGAACCACAGGGAGGTTGACCACCATGAACCCGGATCAGACCCTCCACTGCCAGTGGCACGACCAGGCGGGCCACTGGGCACTGACCGTCAGCCACAACGGCCGGGAGTGGGAGCTGTTCGCCGCCGGCCCCTTCGGGTCCGAGTCGCTCCCGTTCGCGCACCCCGACGAGGTCCGCCGGCTCGCCCAGGCCCTGCTGGACCTGCCCGCCGAACCCGAGCCCTACGAGTTCGAATGGGAGCTCTCCCGGACCGAGTTCGCCCGGACGGAACGCGAGCGGAACCACTTCGCGACCTTCGCCGTCGGCCTCGACCCCAGCGACGACCACCGCCCGTACCTCGCCTTCCAGTCCTACTTCCACTGGGGGCAGACGACCGCGCTCGGCATGGAGGTGGTCTGCGACGACCCGCCGGTCGACGACCTCCGCGCCCAGGCCCACGCCTTCCTCACCGGTTTCCCCGGCCCCGCGCACCGACAGCCGTAGCCATAGCCGTAGCCGTAGCCGTAGCCGTAGCCACCACAGCCACGCCCACCCCCACGCCGCCCGTACCGGTTTCAGGCCACCGCGCGCCGCGCCCAGTCCAGCTCGACTGCCCAACTCTCGGGCTCTGCCCACCCGTTGACCACCGCCAACAGGTACAGATAGCGTTCCCGCCGCAGATCCGCCATCGCCGCCAACCGCTCCGCCAATCGAGCCCGCAGCCGATCCCCCGGTCGCCCCTGCGGCCGATCCTCCACCAGACCCCGCACCGCCTCGCCACCTCCTGGCAGCATCGCCGCGTACCGCCCCAGCAGCTCCGCCACGATCCCCGCCGCCTCCGCCGACTCCGGAGCCACCCCGGCCGCGACCGCCGGGCCGGCCGACTCCCGTACGGCCACCGCCAGTCCGGGACGCAGTCGGCCCTCGCCGGCCTCTGCTTCCTCGTCCTCCAGCAATCCGCGCAACAGCTCCCGGAACCCGTCGTCCGCTGCCAGCTGCGCCAACTCCACCCAGGCCTCGACCTGTTCGTCCGACGGGTCGGCCGGCAGCTCCGGCGTCAACGACCGCGCCACGGCCGCGAACCGGCCACCGGCCGCCCGCCCTCCGGATGCCGACCCACCGGCCGCCGGCCCACCGAACACCCCTGTGAGGAACTCCCCCACCAGGCGCTCTCGTTCGTCCTCCGACAGTCGGGCCAGCCGGTGCACCATCGTCAACTCCTCGGGCGTGGAACCGCGCCTGGCCACCGCGCTCAGCACCGCCCGCCGCAGTCGCAGCACCCGGATCCGGACGTCGAGCGCCTCGGCGTGTGCCGCCGCGACGGCGGACAGGGCGAGTTCGCGCTCCAGCACCGACCGGATCTCGGGCAGTCCGAGCCCGAGCTCCCGCAGGGTGCGGACCAGTTCCAGGCGCGCGACGGCGTCGACGCCGTACCGCCGGTGGCCGGCCGGGTTGCGGTCGGCCGGCGACACGATCCCCTGGTCCGAGTAGAAGCGGACGGTCTTGACCGTCAGCCCCGTCCGCCGGGCCAGCTCACCGATGGTGTACGTCGTGTCGCCGTTCATGGCCACCACCCTGCCGCCTCCCCCTACGGGAGGTGCAAGCGACCATCACCGACCGGACCGGCCGCCCGCCCGAACCAGCCGCCCGACCGGACCGACCAGCCGCCCGAACCGCCCGATCAGGCCGTCCGCCGCAGCAGCGCCAGGTACATCGCGTCCGTCCCGTGCAGGTGCGGCCACAGCTGCACGTCCGGCCCGTCCCCGAGCGCCGGGACGCCGGGCAGCAGCGGGCGCGCGTCGATCCACTCGACCCGCCCGCCCTCGGACCGCAGCACGTCGTCCACGACCGCCCGGGTCTCCGCCAGGTGCGGCGAGCAGGTCGCGTAGCCGACCACGCCGCCGACCCGGGTTGCCTCGATCGCCGAGCGCAGCAGGTCCCGCTGGAGCGGCCCGAAGGCCGCCAGGTCGGCCGGCCGGCGCCGCCAGCGCGCCTCCGGGCGCCGCCGCAGCGCGCCCAGGCCGGAGCACGGCACGTCGACCAGCACCCGGTCGAAGCTGTCCGGCTGCCACGCCGGACGCGTGCCGTCCGCCGCGATCACCGTGTACGGACCGGGGTTGCCCTGCAGTGCGCGCGCCACCAGCCGGGCCCGGTGCGGCTGCTTCTCGCTGGCGACCAGCGCCGCCCCGCGCTCGGCGGCCAGCGCGCCGAGCAGCGCGGCCTTGCCGCCGGGTCCGGCGCAGCCGTCCAGCCAGAGCCGGTCCGGGCCCTCCAGCGGTGCCGCGGCCAGGGCCAGCGCGACGAGCTGGCTGCCCTCGTCCTGCACGCCCGCCCGGTTGTCCTTCACCGCCGCGACCGAGCCCGGGTCGCCGCCCTCGGCGAGCCGCAGCGCGAACGGCGACCAGCGCCCCGGTACGGCCTCGGGCAGCGCGTCGGCCAGCTCGCCGACGGTGGCCCGGCCCGGGCGGGCGACGAGGGTGACCTCGGGCCGCTCGTTGTCGGCCCGCAGCAGCTCCTCCATGGCGCCGCGCCCGGAGGCGTCCGGCTGCCAGCGGCCGAGCGAGTCCCAGAGCGCGGCAACCACCCAGCGCGGGTGCGAGTGGACGACCGCCAGGTGGTCCTCGGCGTCCTGGTCGTACGGCGGGGCGACCTGCTCGATCCAGGCGTCCAGGTCGTGGGCGCTGATCCGGCGCAGCACGGCGTTGACGAACTTCGCCTTGCCGTCGCCGAGCACCACCCGGGCGAGCTCGACGGTCGCCGAGACGGCCGCGTGGCTGGGGATGCGGGTGGTGAGCAGCTGGTGGGCGCCGAGCGAGAGCACGTCCAGCACCGGCGGGTCGACCTTGCTCAGCGGCCGGTCGATGCAGGCCGCGATGATCGCGTCGTAGGTGCCCTGCAGGCGCAGGGTGCCGTAGACGAGCTCGGTGGCCAGCGCGGCGTCGCGCCGGTCCATGCCCTTCTGCTCGGCCTCGCGGAGCAGCGAGGGCAGGATCAGGTTGGCGTACGCGTCGCGCTCGTCGACGGCGCGCAGCGCGCGGAACGCGACGATCCGGGCCGGGTCCTTCTTCGGACGGCGGTGCGGGCGGGGTGCGCGCTTGGCGCCGGGGGTGCTGCTGGGCGTGCTCATACCTGTGTGCCTCAAGGTGCTGCGGTGGTAATCAGCCGGGGGTCTTCGAAGGGCTTGGGTCTTCGAAGGGCTTGGGTCTTCGAAGGAACAGTAACGCGAATCCCGGCCTCCGACTCTCCCGCCCGCTCCGCCTGCCCTGCACCACCGGCACCACTCGGCACTCGACCCCCGCGATCCCCACCGCTACGATCTGACGGCTGCACAGCCTGCACAGGTTGCACGGCCTGCACAGCGTGCACAGACGCACCGGGGGACGACCAACCGGGGCCCACACCCGCGGACCCCGGGGCGGTGCCGCCGGGCGTCAGCCCGCGGACCCCGGGGCGGTGCCGCCGACCGTCAGCCCGCGGACCCCGCGGCCGGGGCGCCGAACCGCTCGCCGGCCTCCAGCCGGGCGCCGCGGGCCCAGTCGGCCGCCCGCATCTCCTTCTTGCCCTGGGGACGGACCTCCCCCAGCTCGACGTCGTGGCTGCCGGTCCCGACCCGCACGCTGTTCTTGCCGACCATCGCGACCTCGCCGGGCGCCAGCTCGGTCGACTCCGGCAGGAGCTTCACCGGCCCGGTGACCTTCAGCCGCTCGCCGCGGAACTCCGTCCAGGCCCCTGGCGCCGGCGCGCAGCCGCGCACCACCCGGTCGACCCGCAGCGCGGGGTGGTTCCAGTCGATCCGCGCGTCCTCGACGCTGATCTTCGGCGCGAGCGTGACGCCCTCGGCCGGCTGCGGCACGGCGTGCAGGGCGCCGTCCTCGATGCCGTCCATGGTGGCCGCGAGCAGCCGGGCGCCGGAGAGCGAGAGCCGGGTGAGCAGCTCGCCGCTGGTGTCGGTCGGGCGGATCTCCTCGGTGAGCACGCCGTAGACCGGGCCGGAGTCCAGGCCCTGCTCGATCAGGAACGTGGACGCGCCGGTGACCTCGTCGCCCGCCAGCACCGCGTGCTGGACGGGGGCCGCGCCGCGCCAGGCGGGCAGCAGCGAGAAGTGCAGGTTGACCCAGCCGTGCTCGGGGATCTCCAGGGTGCCGGGGCGCAGCAGCGCACCGTAGGCGACCACCGGGCAGCAGTCGGGGGCGAGTTCGGTGAGGCGGGCGACGAACTCCGGGTCGCTGGGCTTCGCCGGCTTGAGGACCTCGATCCCGGCCTCCTCCGCACGCTGGGCGACGGGGCTGGCGACGAGCTTGCGCCCGCGACCGGCCGGGGCGTCGGGGCGGGTGACCACCGCGACGACCTCGTGCCGGTCGGAGGCGAGCAGGGCGTCCAGGGCGGGAACGGCGACCTCGGGGGTGCCGGCGAAGACGAGACGCATCAAGTGCCTTTCTGCAAAAGGGAGTTCAGGAAGCCAGCAGCGGGGTCAGCGAGGGTTCGGCGGGGGTTCGGCGGGGCTCAGCGCGCCGCGCCGAAGGTGCTGTGCGGCGAGACCTTGACGACCGGCGCCGGCCCACTGCCCCAGTCCGCCTCCCGGATCGCCTTCAGCGCGGCCTTGCGCTGCTCGCGGTCGAGCCGGTCGATGAAGATGATGCCGTCCAGGTGGTCGGTCTCGTGCTGGATGCACCGGGCGAGCAGCCGGGTGCCCTCCACGGTCACCGGATCGCCGTACATGTTGAAGCCCCTGGCCACCACGCCGTGCGCGCGCCTGGTGTCGTAGCGCAGGCCGGGCAGGGAGAGGCAGCCCTCGGGGCCCTCCTGCTCGTCCTCGCTCAGCGACAGGTCCGGGTTGATCAGGTGCCCGGTGACGCCGTCCACGTGGTACGTGAACACCCTCAGAGAGACGCCGAGTTGGGGAGCGGCGAGTCCGGCGCCGGGGGCGTCCAGCATGGTGTCGGTGAGATCGCGGACCAGGTTGCGCAGTTCCTTGTCGAACACGGTCACCGGCTTGGCGGTGGCCCGCAGGACGGGGTCTCCGAAGAGACGGATCGGCTGGATCGACACGGGCTACGGGCTCCTGTCCGTCGGGGTGTCGGGAGTCGGCGCGGGACTGCGGGCAACGGGCTGTTCCCGCCAAGTCTATGCAACGCCTCGGCCCCGTCCCCCATGCCCTCGGCGCCGCCGGAACCGTTCTGGCATAACCCGAGTCTGCCGAGCCGCGTTACCCCGGCCCCCGCTTCGGCGTTGGTCAAGAGAGATTGACCGGGGCCGGGCGCACGGGACACCGCGCCCCGGCCGAGCCGAACCGTACGGAAGGTGGCACGTAGGCCATGGCTGAGCAGATCAACCACGACGCCCGGGCGCGGGCGAGCCTGCACCTGCTGGTGCGGGACATCGAGCGGGTGAGGCGCCAGGTCGACGCGCTGCGGACGCTCACCGCCCAGCTGGGAAACGTCTACCGACCGCGCCGCCCCAGCACCT
This sequence comes from Kitasatospora sp. NPDC097691, assembly GCF_040302665.1. Lineage (NCBI taxonomy): Bacteria > Bacillati > Actinomycetota > Actinomycetes > Kitasatosporales > Streptomycetaceae > Kitasatospora > Kitasatospora sp. NPDC097691. The sequence continues at coordinate 89,997 of NZ_JBEORY010000019.1, forward strand.
CGGCCGGCTTCGTGGTGTACGGGCGGGCGCCGGCGCCGACCGTGCGCCTCGCGCAGGAGCTGCGGGAGAGCGTGGAGACCCTGGTGGCGGCGGCGGTCGAGTTCGACCGGGCGCTGGGCTTCTCCTGGGACTCGGTGGGCTCCGCCCTCGGGGTCACCAAGCAGGCCGTGCACCGCCGCTACGGCATGCGCCGCCCGACCAGCGAACTGCTCGCCGCCAGCGGCGCCGTCCCTGGCCCCGGCCGCCCGGACCGCTCCGAGGACCTGCCCGCCGCCCCCACCGGCGGCCTGGCCGCGACCGTCCCGGCGGCCCGCCAGGGCGGCCTGGACCGCAGCAGCCTGGAGCGCGCCGCCCTGGAGCGCACCACCGTCGACCGCCCCCAGCCCGACCGCGGCACCATCGAGCGCACCACGATCGACCGCAGCACCACCATCGACCGCAGCATCCCCGTCGACCGCAGCATCCCCGTCGACCGCACCGGCATCCCCCTGCGCGGCTGACGGCAGCAGCACCCGAACGACCGGCCACCCGGGGCGGGGTGGCCCACTCACCCCGCCCCACCGCCACCCGACCCGCCGCCACCCGACCCACCGCCACCCGAACCCGCCCGCCCCGGCGCCGCCGACCCCACCGACCCCACCGACCCCGCGGACTGCTCCGGCAGCCCCAGCCCCGCCTCAGCCGATGTCCGTCGGATCCACCCGCACCCGCACCGGCTCCGCCGTCCGCAGCGCGATCCGCGCGATCTGCGCCGCCTTGAGCGCCGCCGCCAGCGCCGACCCCTGCCCGGGCGCCACCCGCAGCAGCGCGCGCTCCTGCTCCTCCCCGCGCAGCGCCGGCACCGGCACCGGCCCGAGCACGTCGGCCCCCTCCGGTAGCCGGATCAGTCCCAACAGGTCGGCGACCGCCGCCGGGCTCCCGCTGACCGAGGCCATCCGCGACACCGGCGGGAAGTGCAGCTGCGCCCGTTCGTCCCGTTCCAGCGCGGCGTGCCCGAGCGGGTCCCAGCGCACCATGGCCTGGACGGGACGGGCGGACGGCTCGGCGACCACGACCACCGTGCCGCCCCCGGTCGAGGGCCGCACCAGCGCGGCCGCCGCCAGCCAGAGCCGCAGCGTCTCCTCCCCCGCCCGCAGGTCCGGCCGGCTCAGCAGCGCCCACCCGTCCAGCAGCAGCGCCGCCCCGTACCCGGCGCCGCCCTCCACCACCGGTTCGGCGCCCGGCGTGGAGATCACCAGCGAGGGCTCGTCCGGCACCGTGACCAGCACCGAGTCCCGCCCGGAGGTCCGCACCGGGATCCGCGGGAACGCCTTGCCCAGCTCCTCCGCCGTCCGCCGGGCGCCGATCACCTGGGCCCGGAGCCGGAACGACCCGCACTCGGGGCAGTGCCAGTCGTTCTCCGCCTCCCCGCACCACCCGCAGTGCAGGGCGGCGTCCGCCGAGGGCGCCTCCAGCGGCCCCTCGCACCGCCGGCACCGCGCCGGGGTGCGGCAGCGTCCGCAGGCCAGCCGGGGCACGTAGCCGCGCCGGGGCACCTGGATGAGCACCGGGTGCCCGGCCGCCAGCGCCTCCCGGGCGGCCTCCCAGGCCACCGAGGGCAGCCGGGCGGCCTGCGCGGCCGCGTCGCGGTGCTGGTCCAGGTCGGTGACGGTCCGCACCCTCGGCGCGACCTGCCGCACCGTCTCGCGGTCCGCGACGAGCGGGCGCGCCCAGCCGGTGCTGACCAGCTGCGCGCCCTCCACGGTCACCGCGTGCCCGCCGAGCAGCACCGCCGCGCCCTCCTCGGCGGCGCGCAGCAGCGCGACCTCCCGTACGTGCGGGTGCGGGGCGCGCGGGTCGCTGTGGCTGCCGTCGCCGTCCGACCAGACGACGACCAGCCCGAGGTCGCGCACCGGCGCGAACATGGTGGCGCGGGTCCCGATGGCGGCGCGCACCGAGCCGCGGCTCACCGAGAGCCAGCGCCGGTAGCGCTCGCGCGGGCCGAGGTCGGCTTCCAGGGCCGCGTGCATCCCGGGGCCGAGCAGCTCGGTCAGCGCCTGGTCGACCCGGGCGACCGAGCGACCGTCCGGCAGCACGACCAGCGCGCCGCGCCCGCCCGACAGCGTCGCCGCCACCGCCCGCGCGATCTCGTACGGCCAGCCGGGGCCGGGCAGCGCCGCCCACACGGCGCGCGGCGCGCCGCCGTCGGCCAGTGCGGTGAGGAAGTCGGGCCCGGCCGGGTAGCGCTGCCAGCCGCCGGGGGCCGGGGCGGGCGGGCGCGGCAGCGGCGGTGGCGAGGGCTCGGCCTCGGCCTTGGCGTGCCGGGGCGGGACGGCCAGCTGCAGCACGTCGGCGAGTGTCCCGGCGTACCGGTCGGCGACGGTCCGGCACAGCCGCAGTAGCTGCGGGGTGAGCACGGGCTCGGGCGACAGCACCTGTGCCAGTGGGGCGAGCGGCCCGGGGAAGTCACTCTTCTCCAGGCGGGCGACGATGAACCCGTCGTGCAGCTCCCCGCCCTCGCGCTGCCCCTTCACCACCCGCGCGCCGAACCGCACCCGTACCCGGACGCCCGGCTGGGCCTCCTCGGCCATGGCGGCCGGCACCTCGTAGTCGAAGAACTTGTCGATGGTGAGCACGCCCTTGTCCACCACGACCCGGGCCACCGGGAGGTGCTCGGCCCGCTTGGCCCCGCGCCAGCTGCGCGGTTTGGCCCGCTTGACCGTCTCCCGGATGAACGCCAGCTGCTCCGGCTCGCCGGCCCCGTTCTCCCCTGTGCTGCTCATCGCCACCAAGTACTACCAGGTCACACCGACACCGTGCACGAACGCGAGCGGCGCCCACCCCCGGGGAGGGGCGGGCGCCGCTTCGAGTGCGGGGGGACGTCAGTCCTGCACGGCAGCCTTCAGCTGCTCCACCCGGTCGGTGCGCTCCCAGGTGAAGTCCGGCAGCTCACGGCCGAAGTGGCCGTACGCGGCGGTCTGGGAGTAGATCGGGCGCAGCAGGTCCAGGTCGCGGATGATCGCGGCCGGGCGCAGGTCGAAGACCTCGGAGACGGCCTTCTGGATGTTGAGGACCGGCACGGTCTCGGTGCCGAAGGTCTCCACGAACAGGCCGACCGGCTCGGCCTTGCCGATCGCGTACGCGACCTGCACCTCGGCGCGGCGGGCGAGGCCGGCGGCGACGATGTTCTTCGCCACCCAGCGCATCGCGTACGCGGCCGAGCGGTCCACCTTGGACGGGTCCTTGCCGGAGAAGGCGCCGCCGCCGTGGCGGGCCATGCCGCCGTAGGTGTCGATGATGATCTTGCGGCCGGTGAGGCCGGCGTCGCCCATCGGGCCGCCGATCTCGAAGCGGCCGGTCGGGTTGACCAGCAGGCGGTAGCCCTCGGTGGTCAGCTTGATGCCCTGCTCGGCCAGCGCCTTCAGCTCCGGCTCGACCACGAACTCGCGGATGTCCGGGGTGAGCAGCGACTCCAGGTCGATGTCGCTGGCGTGCTGGGTGGAGACGACCACGGTGTCGAGGCGGACGGCCTTGTCGCCGTCGTACTCGATGGTGACCTGGGTCTTGCCGTCGGGGCGCAGGTACGGGATGGTGCCGTTCTTGCGGACCTCGGTCAGCCGGCGCGAGAGGCGGTGCGCCAGGGTGATCGGCAGCGGCATGAGCTCGGGCGTCTCGTCGGACGCGTAGCCGAACATCAGGCCCTGGTCGCCGGCGCCCTGCTTGTCCAGGTCGTCACCGTCGTCACCCTGGGCGGACCCCTCGACCCGGGCCTCGTACGCCGTGTCGACGCCCTGCGCGATGTCGGGCGACTGGGCACCGATGGACACCGACACGCCGCAGGAGGCGCCGTCGAAGCCCTTCTTGGAGCTGTCGTAGCCGATCTCCAGGATCTTGTCCCGGACGAGCTGGGCGATCGGCGCGTACGCCTTGGTGGTCACCTCGCCGGCCACGTGCACCTGGCCGGTGGTGATGAGCGTCTCCACGGCGACCCGGGAGGTCGGGTCCTCGCGCAGGAGAGCGTCAAGGATGGTGTCGCTGATCTGGTCAGCGATCTTGTCGGGGTGGCCCTCGGTGACGGACTCCGAGGTGAACAGGCGGCGAGACACAGCGCTCCCTGGGGTTGCAGCGGCTGCTGACTGAAGTTCCCGGGGACCCGGGAACTCCGGAAAGACTTGATTCCTGGAGTCTAACGGGACGGTTCCGTCGAACGTCACCCACTCCAGGAATTCTTGAGCGTCGCGCAGCCCTTTCCGATCAGTTGCCGCCCGTTTCCAGCCGCTTTGCGACCAGGTCCCAGATCACGTCCGCGAGCGCCTCCTTCGGGCCCACCGGAACGGGCGTCTCACTGCCGTCCGAGCCCAGAACGACGGCCTCGTTGACGTCCGTGCCGAAGGCCTTTCCGTTGCCCACCTCGTTGACGACGAGCAGGTCGCAGCCCTTGCGGGCGAGCTTGGCGCGGCCGTTGGCGAGCACGTCGTCGGTCTCCGCCGCGAAACCCACGACCAGTTGACCCGAACGGGGCCGGTGGGCCGACAGCTCGGCCAGGATGTCGGGATTGCGGACCAGCGCGACCGGCGCCGGCTCGACCCCCTCGACCTTCTTGATCTTGCCGGTCGCGTACGCGGCGGGCCGGAAGTCCGCCACCGCCGCGGCCATCACCACGGCGTCCGCGTCCGCGACCGCCTTCAGCGCCGCCTCGCGCAGCTCCAGCGCGGTCGAGACGTGCACCACGTCCACGCCGGCCGGGTCCGGCAGCTCGGCGTTGGCCGAGAGCAGGGTCACCCGGGCTCCGCGCGCAGCGGCCGTCACGGCCAGCGCGTAGCCCTGCTTGCCGGAGGAGCGGTTGCCCAGGTAGCGCACCGGGTCCAGGGGCTCCCGGGTGCCGCCGGCCGACACCACGACGTGCCGGCCCGCGAGATCGGTCGGCGCCGCCCCGCCGCGGCGCAGCACGGCCCGGCAGGCGTCGAAGATCGCCGAGGGCTCGGGCAGCCGCCCCTTGCCGGTGTCCTTGCCGGTCAGCCGCCCGACGGCCGGCTCCAGCACGATCACGCCCCGGCGGCGCAGCGTGGCGACGTTGTCCCGGGTGGCCGGGTGCTCCCACATCTCGGTGTGCATGGCGGGCGCCACGACGACCGGGCAGCGGGCGGTGAGCAGGGTGTTGGTGAGCAGGTCGTCGGCGAGGCCGTGGGCGGCCTTGGCGATCAGGTCGGCGGTGGCCGGGGCGACCACGACCAGGTCGGCCTGCTGCCCGATCCGCACGTGCGGCACCTCGTGCACGCGCTCCCAGGTCTCGGTGGCGGCCGGACGGCCGGACAGCGCGGCCCAGGTCGCCTCGCCGACGAAGTGCAGCGCGGCCTCGGTGGGCACCACGGTGACCTGGTGGCCGGACTCGGTGAAGCGGCGCAGCAGTTCGCACGCCTTGTACGCGGCGATCCCGCCGCTCACACCGAGGACCACGCGGGGGGCGTCCGCAGTCGTCATGGACCGACCTCTCTACGCATCGGGAACCCGCCCACCCTACGGCCCCTCAGCCGCCGGTCGCGCAGCGCCCCACCCCGCGCCGACACACGACGGGAGGGCCCGGCGGAAACGAGTCCGCCGGGCCCTCCCGGAAAATCAGCGACAGCCTCAGGCAGCCTCGATCGCCTCGGCGGTCAGCATGCCCGCGTTGATCTCGCGCAGCGCGATCGACAGCGGCTTCTCGTGCACGTGGGTGTCGACCAGCGGGCCGACGTACTCCAGCAGGCCCTCACCGAGCTGGGAGTAGTACGCGTTGATCTGGCGCGCGCGCTTGGCGGCGTAGATCACGAGGCTGTACTTGGAGTCGGTGGCCTCAAGCAGCTCGTCGATCGGCGGGTTGATGATGCCCTCGGGCGCGGTCATGGAAGAGGACACGCGAAAACCTTCCGAAAGGGTGGAAAAGACAGACAGGTCAGGCTACACCGAGCAAGGCTAGCAGTTCGGCCGCTACCTGCTCGACCGAGGTGTTGACAAGGGTCGTGTCGAACTCGGGCTCGGCGGCGAGCTCGATCTTGGCGGCGTCGAGCCGCTTCTCGATCACGTCCTGCGGCTCGGTGCCGCGCCCGGTCAGCCGACGGACCAGCTCGTCCCAGCTCGGCGGGGCCAGGAAGACCAGCTGCGCCTCGGGCATCGACTCGCGCACCTGCCGGGCACCCTGCAGGTCGATCTCCAACAGCACGGGCTCGCCGCGCTCCAGCTTCTCCAGCACGGCCGCGCGCGGGGTGCCGTAGCGGTTCCCGGCGAACTCGGCCCACTCCAGCAGCTCGCCGTTGGCGATCAGCTTGTCCATCTCGTCGTTGTCGACGAAGTGGTACTGGACCCCGTTCTTCTCGCCGGGCCTGGGGTGGCGGGTCGTCGCCGACACCGACAGCCAGACCTCGGGGTGCATCTTCCTCATATGAGCGACGACCGTGCTCTTGCCGACCCCCGAAGGGCCGGAGAGCACGGTCAGCCGCGGACGCTCACTCATGCACCGATTATCCCGGATCGCGGAGGATGACGGGACCACCGGGGCACGGTCAGGCGGCACCCCCGCCGAACTCCCGCTCCAGGGAGGCGATCTGGTTGGTGCCGAGGCCCCGGACGCGACGGCTTTCGCTGATGCCGAGGCGCTCCATGATCTGCTTGGCACGGACCTTGCCGACGCCCGGAAGGGACTCCAGCAGGGCCGAGACCTTCATCTTGCCGATCACGTCGTTGTCGGCCTTGCCGGCCTTGATCACCTCGTGCAGGGAGGCGCCGGAGTGCTTGAGCCGGTTCTTGACCTCGGCGCGCTCCCGGCGAGCCTCGGCGGCCTTGGCGAGCGCGGCGGTGCGCTGTTCAGGGGTAAGGGGCGGAAGAGCCACGCCGTTCACCTCAGGGTGTGGATGGATGGGATTGAGCTATGACTGGTTTGATACCCAGGACACCGTCCGCAAGAGGAACCACAAGGCCCTGACCTGCGGGAGCCACGGAATTCGCGGCTCGCCGATGACCTATCGCCGGACACTACCCGTATTGCGGCGCCACGTCAGGAAAAGAACACGAAAAGTCCTGGTCAGCCAAGGCCGACCAGGACTTTCCCGGGCAAAATGACCGCGATTGCGAAACTTTGACGGGCTCGATGTGACGGCGCTCACGTCGACTCCGCGGCGCCGCCGCCGTCCTGCGGACACTCCACAGGGTCACCGACCGGCTACCAGCGGGAAGCCTTCCGCTTCGTGCCGTGCCCGCTCCGCGTCCTCGACCGCGTCCGCCCGGCCCTCTCGACCGCGCCCGCTCCCCCCTACTTGACCGCGTCCGCGAACTCGCCGACGAAGCGGTCCGCCGCCTCCCGCAGCGCCGCCACCGAAGGACCGTGCTTGAGCACGTCCCGGCTGACGCTCGGCACCACGTTGATCACCGCGGCGCGGAACACCCGCGGCAGGTCCGCCATGGTCGCACCCTGGGCGCCGATCCCCGGGGCCAGCAGCGGGCCGTTGATGGCCAGCTCGACGCCCGCGTCGGCCAGCGTCGCACCGACCACCGCGCCGAAGGAGCCCAGCGGCGCGGCGCCCTCGTTCTCGGCCGCCAGCTGTCGCAGCACCGAGGCCGCGACCGGCTCGCCGTCCGCGCCCACCGCGCGCTGCACCTCGGCGCCCTCGGGGTTGGAGGTCAGCGCCAGCGCGAACACGCCGCAGCCCTGCTCCCGGGCCAGGTCCAGGGCCGGGCGCAGCGAGCCGAAGCCCAGGTACGGGCTGACCGTCACGGCGTCCGAGAACAGCGGGCTGGCGGGCGACAGGAAGGCCTCCGCGTAGGCGGCCATGGTGGAGCCGATGTCGCCGCGCTTGGCGTCCATCAGGACCAGCGCTCCGGCGGCCCGGGCCTCCTCGACGGTCTTCTCCAGCACCGCGACGCCCTTGCTGCCGAAGCGCTCGAAGAAGGCGGCCTGCGGCTTGAGCACGGCCACCCGGTCGGCCAGCGCCTCGACCACGGTGCGGCTGAAGGTCTCCAGCCCGGCGAGGTCGTCGCCGAGCCCCCAGGCGGCGAGCAGGGAGGCGTGCGGGTCGATGCCGACGCAGAGCTGGCCGCGGGTGTCGAGGGCCTGGCGCAGCCGGGCGCCGAACGGGGCGAGGGTCATGTCGTCCTTTCCGAGTGGTCCGAGGGTCGTACGGGTCTTGACGGGAGCCGGGCCGCTCACGAGCTGCGCACGGCGCTGCCGACCGCCGAGGCCAGGTCGCGGAAGCCCGCGGCCCGGATCCGGGCGGACAGCCCCTTGTGGATCTTCCGGCACCAGAACGGGCCCTCGTAGATGAAGGCGCTGTAGCCCTGGACCAGGTCGGCGCCGTGGACGATCCGCTGCCAGGCGTCCTCGGCGGTCTCGATGCCGCCGACCGAGACCAGGGTCAGCCGGCCCTGCGTACGGGCGCGCAGCCGCTGCAGCACCTCCAGGGCGCGGGCCTTGAGCGGGGCGCCGGACAGGCCGCCCATGCCGATCTCCTCGACCCGCCCGGCGTCGGTGCGCAGGCCCTCGCGGCCGATCGTGGTGTTGGTGGCGATGATGCCGTCCAGGCCCAGCTCCAGGGCGAGGTCGGCGACCGCGTCGACGTCCTCGTCGGCCAGGTCGGGGGCGATCTTGACCAGCAGCGGCACGTGGTGCGCGGTGGTGCGGTCGGCGGCCTCGCGGACGGCGGCGAGCAGCGGGCGCAGGTGGTCGACGGCCTGCAGGTTGCGCAGCCCGGGGGTGTTCGGCGAGCTGACGTTGACCACCAGGTAGTCGGCGTACTTGGCCAGGCGCTCGGTGGACTTGACGTAGTCGGCGACCGCGTCGGCCTCCTCCACGACCTTCGTCTTGCCGATGTTGACACCGATCACCGGGGTGGAGCTGGTGTGCGGGCGGGCGGCCAGGCGGGCGGCGACCCGGGCCGAGCCCTGGTTGTTGAAGCCCATCCGGTTGATCAGCGCGCGGTCCTCGACCAGGCGGAACAGCCGCGGCGCCGGGTTGCCGGGCTGGGGCTCGCCGGTGATGGTGCCGATCTCGACGTAGTCGAAGCCGAGCATGGCCAGGCCGTCGATGCCGACGCCGTTCTTGTCGAAGCCGGCCGCGAGGCCGAACGGGCCGGGCAGGTCGAGGCCGAGGGCGCCGGTGCGCAGGGCGCGGTCGCGCGGGGCGAGCACCAGCCGCACCAGGGTGCGCAGGCCGGGCACCGAGGAGGCCAGCCGGATCCAGAAGAAGGCCAGGTGGTGGGCCTTCTCGGGGTCCATCTTCTTGAAGACCAGGTCGAACAGAAGCTTGTACAAGGGTGGTTCAACTCCCGGAGCGGATAGCGGGATTCGAGGCGCGGGCCCGGCCGGCGGGCGACATCGGGGGGCGGGCGCAGCCCGGCGGGGGAAGGGCGACGGGTGGGCATGGCAGTGGGGGGCACCCGACTGGCTTTCGGTGCCCCCCACTGCGGTGGTACTACTTGCGGCCGGCGTTGATCAGCTCGGCGTGCTCCTGGAGCGACATGACCCCGACCTCGTCGCGCAGCAGCCGGTCGATGCCCTGGACGGCCGCGCCCATCGCCTGGACGGTGGTCAGGCAGGGCACCGCGCGGGCCACGGCCGCGGTGCGGATCTCGTAGCCGTCGAGGCGGCCGCCGGTGCCGTACGGCGTGTTGATGATGAGGTCGACCTCACCGTCGTGGATCAGCTGGACGATGGTCTTCTCGCCGTTCGGGCCCTCGCCCTCGCTGTGCTTGCGCACCACGGTGGCGGGGATGCCGCCGCGCTGCAGCACCTCGGCGGTGCCGGCGGTGGCGAGCAGCTCGAAGCCCAGGCCGACCAGCGCCCGGGCCGGGAAGACCAGGTTGCGCTTGTCGCGGTTGGCGACCGAGACGAAGACCTTGCCCTTGGTCGGCAGCGCGCCGTAGGCGCCGGTCTGGGACTTGGCGTAGGCCGTGCCGAAGACCTTGTCGATGCCCATGACCTCACCGGTCGAGCGCATCTCCGGGCCGAGCACGGTGTCCACCCCGCGGCCGTGCACGTCGCGGAAGCGGCTCCACGGCATCACGGCCTCCTTGACCGCGATCGGCGCGTCGGCGGGCAGCGTGCCGCCGTCGCCCTCGGCCGGGAGCATGCCCTCGGCGCGCAGCTCGGCGATGGTGGCTCCGAGCGAGACCCGGGCGGCGGCCTTGGCCAGCGGCACGGCGGTCGCCTTGGAGGTGAACGGGACGGTCCGGGAGGCGCGCGGGTTGGCCTCCAGGACGTACAGGATGTCGCCGGAGAGGGCGAACTGGATGTTGATCAGACCGCGCACCCCGACGCCGCGCGCGATGGCCTCGGTGGAGGCGCGCAGGCGCTTGATGTCGTGGCCGCCGAGGGTGATCGGGGGCAGCGCGCAGGCGGAGTCGCCGGAGTGGATGCCGGCCTCCTCGATGTGCTCCATGACGCCGCCGAGGTAGAGCTCGGTGCCGTCGTAGAGGGCGTCGACGTCGATCTCCACCGCGTCGTCGAGGAAGCGGTCGATGAGCACCGGGTGCTCGGAGATCAGACCGGCGTGCCGCTCCAGGTAGGAGGCGAGCGAGGCCTCGTCGTAGACGATCTCCATGCCGCGGCCGCCGAGCACGTAGGACGGGCGGGCGAGGACGGGGTAGCCGATCTCGTCCGCGATCGCCTTGGCCTCCTCGAAGGAGAAGGCGGTGCCGTGCTTGGGCGCGGGCAGGCCGGCGTCGCGCAGGACGCGGCCGAAGGCGCCGCGCTCCTCGGCGAGGTCGATCGCCTCGGGCTGGGTGCCGACGATCGGCACGCCGTTGTCCTTGAGCGCCTGGGCCAGGCCGAGCGGGGTCTGGCCGCCGAGCTGGACGATGACGCCGGCGAGCGGTCCGGCCTGCTGCTCGGCGTGGACGATCTCCAGCACGTCCTCCAGGGTGAGCGGCTCGAAGTAGAGCCGGTCGGAGGTGTCGTAGTCGGTGGAGACGGTCTCCGGGTTGCAGTTGACCATGACGGTCTCGTACCCGGCCTCGGCGAGCGCGAAGGAGGCGTGCACGCAGGAGTAGTCGAACTCGATGCCCTGGCCGATGCGGTTCGGGCCGGAGCCCAGGATGATCACTGCGGGCTTGGAGCGCGGGGCGACCTCGTTCTCCTCGTCGTAGGACGAGTAGAAGTACGGGGTCTTGGCGGCGAACTCGGCGGCGCAGGTGTCGACGGTCTTGAACACCGGGCGGATGCCGAGGGCGTGGCGCACCTCGCGGACCACGTCCGGCTTCAGGCCGCGGATCTCGCCGATCTGCGTGTCGGAGAAGCCGTGCCGCTTGGCGTGGCGCAGCAGGTCCGGGGTGAGCTCGGCGGCCTCGGCCAGCTCGCCGGCGATCTCGTCGAGCAGGAAGAGCTGGTCGACGAACCACGGGTCGATCTTGGTGGCCTCGAACACCTCCTCCGCGGTGGCGCCGGCCCGGATCGCCTGCATCACGGTGTTGATCCGGCCGTCGGTCGGCACGACCGCCTTGGCCAGCAGCTCGGCCTTGTCGCCCACCGGGCCGATCCAGGAGAACTGGGAGCCCTTCTTCTCCAGCGAGCGCAGCGCCTTCTGCAGCGCCTCGGGGAAGTTGCGGCCCAGCGCCATGGCCTCGCCGACCGACTTCATGGTGGTGGTCAGCGTCGCGTCCGCGCTCGGGAACTTCTCGAACGCGAACCGCGGCACCTTGACCACGACGTAGTCGAGGGTCGGCTCGAAGGAGGCCGGGGTCTCCTCGGTGATGTCGTTGGGGATCTCGTCCAGGGTGTAGCCGACGGCCAGCTTGGCGGCGATCTTGGCGATCGGGAAGCCGGTGGCCTTGGAGGCGAGCGCCGAGGAGCGGGACACGCGCGGGTTCATCTCGATGACGATGACCCGGCCGTCGACGGGGTTGACGGCGAACTGGATGTTGCAGCCGCCGGTGTCGACGCCGACCTCGCGGATGACGGCGATGCCGATGTCGCGCAGGATCTGGTACTCGCGGTCGGTGAGGGTCATCGCCGGGGCGACGGTGATCGAGTCACCGGTGTGCACGCCCATCGGGTCGAAGTTCTCGATGGAGCAGACGACCACGACGTTGTCCTGCTTGTCGCGCATCAGCTCCAGCTCGTACTCCTTCCAGCCGAGGATGGACTCCTCCAGGAGCACCTCGGTGGTCGGCGAGAGGGTCAGGCCCTGGCCGGCGATGCGGCGCAGGTCCTCCTCGTTGTGGGCGAAGCCGGAGCCGGCGCCGCCCATGGTGAAGGAGGGGCGGACGACGACGGGGTAGCCGCCGAGCGTGTCGACGCCGGCCAGCACCTCGTCCATGGTGTGGCAGATGACCGAGCGGGCGGACTCGCCGTGGCCGATCTTGGCGTTGACGGCCTCGACGACGCCCTTGAAGAGCTCGCGGTCCTCGCCCTTGTTGATCGCCTCGACGTCGGCGCCGATCAGCTCGACGCCGTACTTCTCCAGCGTGCCGGCCGCGTGCAGCGAGATCGCGGTGTTGAGCGCGGTCTGCCCGCCCAGGGTCGGCAGCAGCGCGTCCGGGCGCTCCTTGGCGATGATCTTCTCGACGAACTCCGGGGTGATCGGCTCGACGTAGGTGGCGTCGGCGATCTCCGGGTCGGTCATGATCGTGGCCGGGTTGGAGTTGACCAGCACGACCCGCAGGCCCTCGGCCTTGAGGACCCGGCAGGCCTGCGTGCCCGAGTAGTCGAACTCGGCGGCCTGGCCGATCACGATCGGGCCGGAGCCGATCACCAGGACGGACTTGATGTCAGTGCGCTTAGGCACGCTGGCCCTCCATGAGCTTCACGAAACGGTCGAAGAGGTAGGCCGCGTCGTGCGGGCCGGCAGCAGCTTCGGGGTGGTACTGCACGCTGAAGGCGGGGACGTCGAGCGCCTGCAGGCCCTCGACCACGTCGTCGTTCAGGCAGACGTGGGAGACCTGGACCCGGCCGTACGGGGTGTCGCTCACCTTGTCCAGCGGGGCGTTCACGGCGAAGCCGTGGTTGTGGGCGGTCACCTCGACCTTGCCGGTGGTGCGGTCCTGCACCGGCTGGTTGATGCCGCGGTGGCCGTACTTGAGCTTGTAGGTGCCGAAGCCCAGGGCGCGGCCGAGGATCTGGTTGCCGAAGCAGATCCCGAAGAACGGGGTCCTGCGCTCCAGCACGCCCTGCGCCACCGCGACCTGGTGGTCGGCGGTGGCCGGGTCGCCCGGGCCGTTGGAGAAGAAGACGCCGTCCGGCTGGACCGCGTAGAGGTCCTCCAGGGTGGAGTTGGCCGGCAGCACGTGCACCTCGATGCCGCGCTCGGCCATCCGCTGCGGGGTCATCCCCTTGATGCCGAGGTCCAGCGCGGCGACGGTGAACTTCTTCTCGCCGATCGCGGGGACGACGTACGCCTCGGTGGTGGCCACCTCGGCGCACAGGTCGGCGCCCTTCATCTCGGGGGACTGCTGCACCCGGGCGAGCAGGGCGGCCTGGTCGGCCAGCGCCTCGCCGGAGAAGATGCCGCAGCGCATCGCGCCGCGCTCGCGCAGGTGGCGGGTCAGCGCGCGGGTGTCGATGCCGCTGATGCCGACGACGCCCTGGTTGACCAGTTCCTCGTCGAGCGAGCGGCGCGAGCGCCAGTTGGAGGCGACCCGGGCGGGGTCGCGCACGACGTAGCCGGCGACCCAGATCTGCTTGGACTCGTCGTCCTCGTCGTTCCAGCCGGTGTTGCCGATCTGCGGGGCGGTCATCACGACCACCTGGCGGTGGTACGACGGGTCGGTCAGGGTCTCCTGGTAGCCGGACATGCCGGTGTTGAAGACCGCCTCGCCGAAGGTCTCGCCGATCGCGCCGTAGGCCTGGCCGCGGAACGTCCGGCCGTCCTCCAGGACGAGCACGGCGGGGACGCGTTCCCGCCGTTGGCGCTGCGTGGTGGGGGCAGGTGCGGTCATTGCGCGGCCTCTTCCGTCATCTTCGTCTGCGTACGTGTTGCAAGGTGAGCGATCGCCTCGACCCAGGCGGCGTGCTCGTCGGGGTGGTCGGCCCGGAAGCCGGAGTCCAGTTCGGAGCCGTCGTGCGTCCAGGTGACGACGAGCAGCCCCGACGGGACGACCTTGCCGGCGATCCCGGAGTCCGTGCGGGCCCCGGTCAGCTGCGCGGCCGGGATCCACAGGTCGACGTCACCGGGGCGCCGGACCAGCAGGCCGTCCTCGCCGAGGGTGAGGTCGGCCCGGCTGCGGGTGCCCAGGCCGTGCGCGACGACCCGGTCGAGCCAGTTCCCGGCGGTGGTCGTGCCGTGGTACCGGCCGCTGGTCTCCAGGATGGTGCGCCCGGCGCCGTCCGGCACGGCGGGCAGCGGCGGGATGCCGGACTGCAGGGTGCGCCGCCAGTTCCAGCCCTGGCGCATCAGCCAGTAGACGAGGCCGATCAGGATCAGCAGGCCGACGGACCAGCCGATGTAGCCGGGCCAGTTGGTGACCTTCGCCTGCTCCTTGGCGAGCGTGGCGTAGTCCATCACTGCGCGCCGTCCTGCTCGGCGAGCTCGCCGGCCAGCACGGTGGCGCGGCCGCGCAGGAAGGTGGCGTGCACCCGTCCGGGCAGGTCCAGGCCCTTGTAAGGGGTGTTGCGGCTACGGGTGGCGAAGCTGTCCGGGTTCACGGCACCACGGTACGCGGGATCGAACAGCACCAGGTTGGCGGGCTCACCCACCGAGATCGGCCGGCCGTGCCCGGTGAGACGGCCGATCCGGGCCGGGCGGCGCGACATCCGGTCGGCGACGCCCTCCCAGTTCAGCAGGCCGGTCTCGACCATGGTCTGCTGGACGACCGACAGCGCGGTCTCCAGGCCGACCATGCCCATCGCGGCGACGGCCCACTCGCAGTCCTTGTCCTCGTCCGGGTGCGGCGCGTGGTCGGTGGCGACGGCGTCGATGGTGCCGTCGGCGAGCGCCTTGCGCAGCGCCCGGACGTCCTCGGCGGTGCGCAGCGGCGGGTTCACCTTGTACACCGGGTCGTAGGAGCGGACCAGTTCGTCGGTCAGCAGCAGGTGGTGCGGGGTCACCTCGGCGGTGACGTCCCAGCCCTTGGCCTTGGCCCAGCGGATGATCTCGACCGAGCCGGCCGTGGAGACGTGGCAGACGTGCAGCCGGGAGCCGACGTGCGCGGCGAGCAGCACGTCGCGGGCGATGATCGACTCCTCGGCGACGGCCGGCCAGCCGCCGAGCCCGAGCTCGCCGGAGACCTGGCCCTCGTTCATCTGGGCGCCCTCGGTGAGCCGCGGCTCCTGGGCGTGCTGGGCCACGACGCCGTCGAAGGCCTTGACGTACTCCAGGGCGCGGCGCATCAGCACCGCGTCGTCCACGCACTTGCCGTCGTCGGAGAAGACCCGGACGCCGGCGGCGGACTCGTGCATCGCGCCGAGCTCGGCCAGCTTCTTGCCTTCCAGGCCCACGGTGACGGCACCGACCGGGCGGACGTCGCAGTAGCCGGCCTCCTGGCCGAGGCGCCAGACCTGCTCGACCACGCCGGCGGTGTCGGCCACCGGGGTGGTGTTGGCCATCGCGTGGACGGCGGTGAAGCCTCCCATCGCGGCGGCCTGGGTGCCGGTGAGCACGGTCTCGGCGTCCTCGCGGCCGGGCTCGCGCAGGTGGGTGTGCAGGTCGACCAGGCCGGGGAGCGCGATCAGCCCGGTGGCGTCGATCTCGATGTCCGTCTCGGCCGTCAGACCGGTGCCGATCTCCTTGATCACACCGTCGGCGAGGAGGAGGTCCTGCGGGGCGCCGCCGAGGATCTGGGCGTTGCGGATCAGGTAGGTGGTCACTGAGCGGTCTCCACGGTCTCGGTGCGGGGGGCGTCGGCGGGGGCGTCGGCGAGGGTGGCTCCGCCGAGCAGCAGGTAGAGCACGGCCATCCGGACGGAGACGCCGTTGGCGACCTGCTCGACCGCGGTGCAGCGCGGTGAGTCGGCGACCTCGGCGGTGATCTCCATGCCGCGGACCATCGGGCCGGGGTGCATCACGATCGCGTGCTCCGGCAGCCGGGCCAGCCGGAGGCCGTTCATGCCGTAGCGGCGGCTGTACTCGCGCTCGGTCGGGAAGAACGCGGCGTTCATCCGCTCGCGCTGCACCCGCAGCATCATCAGCGCGTCCGTCTTGGGGAGCACGCTGTCCAGGTCGTAGCTGACCTCGCAGGGCCACCCGGCCGCGCCGGTGTCGGGATTGGGTTCGATGCCGATCGGCAGCAGCGTCGGCGGGGCGACGAAGGTGACCTGGGCACCGAGGGTGTTCAGCAGGTGGACGTTGGAGCGGGCGACCCGGCTGTGCAGGACGTCACCGACGATCGTCACCCGGCGGCCGGCCAGGTCGTGACCCGGGCCCGGGTTGAGGTGGCGACGCATCGTGAAGGCGTCGAGCAGCGCCTGGGTCGGGTGCTCGTGGGTGCCGTCACCGGCGTTGATCACACTGCCGTGCAGCCAGTCGGACTGGGCCAGCCGGGCCGGCGCGCCCGAGGCGTGGTGGCGGATGACCACCGCGTCGGCGCCCATGGCCTGCAGGGTCAGCGCGGTGTCCTTGAGGCTCTCGCCCTTGGACACCGAGGAACCCTTGGCGGAGAAGTTGATGACGTCGGCCGAGAGGCGCTTCTCGGCGACCTCGAAGGAGGTCTTCGTCCGGGTGGAGTCCTCGAAGAAGAGGTTGACGACGGTGCGGCCGCGCAGCGTGGGCAGCTTCTTGACGGCCCGGCCGGAGAGCTGGGCCAGCTCCTCGGCGGTGTCCAGGATCAGCAGCGCGTCGTCGCGGCTGAGATCGGCGGCGGAGACGAGGTGGCGCTTCACGCGGGCTACTCCGGGAGGTGCGGTTCGGTGGGCTTGGCGGCCATGGCCTGCGAGGAACGCTGGGTGTAGTCGCGGTCGCCGACCAGGACGGCGTCCACGCCGTCGCTGTCGGAGAGGCGCACCTGCACGGCCTCGCGCAGCGAGGTGGGGAGGTTCTTGCCCACGTAGTCCGCGCGGATCGGCAGCTCGCGGTGGCCCCGGTCGACCAGGACGGCGAGCTGGACGGCGCGGGGCCGGCCGATGTCGTTCAGCGCGTCGAGCGCGGCGCGGATGGTGCGACCGGAGAAGAGCACGTCGTCGACCAGGACGACGAGCTTGCCGTCGATGCCGCCGGACGGGATCTCGGTGTGCTCCAGGGCGCGGGCGGGCTTCAGCCGCAGGTCGTCCCGGTACATGGTGATGTCCAGGGTGCCCAGCGGGATGTCGCGCCCGGTGATCTGGGCCAGCCTGGCGTGCAGGCGGCGGGCGAGGTGGACGCCCCTGGTGTGGATGCCGAGCAGCACGACGTCCTCCGCGCCCTTGGCGCGCTCGACGATCTCGTGCGCTATCCGGGTGATGACCCGGGCGATGTCCGTGCCGTCCAGCACCTGGTGCGGCGGCCGGGGCGTCGAATCCTGGTATGCGGTCATGCCGAAGCGGACCTCCTTCCCCGCCTCACTGGACGGGCCTTAAAGGATGTCTGGGATCGCCCCCGCCGGACCGGCGTGGGCTTCGGGTCATCCTAGCAGCGCCCCGGACGGCAAACAGAAGTCCACCATTCCGCTTCCCGTGGTTTACACCCCGGACGCGCCGACGATGCGGGCCATTCGCACGACTGCCCCATTCGGCTTGACGCAACTACCTTACTCTACGTAACCTCACAGTGAGTTACGAGACGGACGTCGAACCCACCGGTAACGGCGTCGGCAATCGCCCGTGACCCACCACTGAACGCGAAGCAATCTCGTCCGGGGAGATCAATGTCCAGCGACTACGCGAAGCAACTCGGAGGCAAGCTCCGAGCGATCCGCACTCAGCAGGGTCTCTCCCTGCACGGTGTCGAGGAGAAGTCCCAGGGGCGCTGGAAGGCAGTCGTCGTCGGCTCGTACGAGCGCGGTGACCGTGCGGTCACCGTGCAGCGGCTGGCCGAACTGGCGGAGTTCTACGGCGTCCCGGTGCAGGAGCTGCTGCCCGGCGGCACCCCCGGTGGCGCCGCCGAGCCGCCGCCGCGCCTGGTCCTCGACCTGGAGAGACTGACCCAGGTCCCTTCCGAGAAGGCCGGTCCGCTGCAGCGCTACGCGGCGACCATCCAGAGCCAGCGCGGTGACTACAACGGCAAGGTGCTGTCGATCCGCCAGGACGACCTGCGCACCCTGGCGGTCATCTACGACCAGTCGCCGTCGATCCTCACCGAGCAGCTCATCTCCTGGGGCGTGCTCAACCCCGACGCGCGCCGCGCGGTGCGCGAGGAGGACGCGAGCTGAGGCTCACCGCACCGGCTCCCGCCAGCGGATCCTTGCTGTTCCCAGCACTCGTCTCACCAGTGCTGGCAAGCAGAAACGTCACGGCGCGGCACCCCGAACCGGGGGCCGCGCCGCGGCGTTCTCCCGTGCCCGCCACAGGCGTCGGGGGCGCCGGGGGGACTCAGCAGACCGTGCCCAGGCCGTAGCCGGGCTGCGCCGCCACCCCGTCCAGCCGAATCGGCCGGTCCGCCGGCGCCCAGTCCTGGCCCCCGCTCGACCACGCCCAGGAGGCCGGCAGGTACTCCCCGCAGGTGGCGGCCGAGCCCTGCGAACCGTGCAGCACGGCGACGCCCGGCAGCTCCAGGGCCAGCCCGGCGCACAGCACCGCGCAGACCAGCTCCAGGTCCTCGTCGTTGACCCGCACCACGCCGTCCTCCCACTGCAGCACCCGCGCCGCGGCGGACAGCTTCCCGCCGGGCGCGTCCACCCGCAGGCGCAGCTCGTACACGCCGGCGCCCGCGCCGACCAGCATCCGACGGAACACCTCGCCCCCGCGCCGGTAGGCGGCGCGCACCCAGTCGGCGTGCCCGTCGTCCGGCTCGTCCGCGCCCCCGTACAGGCCGCCGTCGAGCAGCAGGTCGACGTGGCTGAGCGTCAGCCCGTTCTCCCGGGCCCGGACGAGGCGGGGCACGAAGTCCCCGGCCAGCTCCTCGCCCTGGTAGGCGAGCAGCTGGGTCTGCAGCGCCGGGTTGACCAGGTAGCGGTCGCGGGCGGCGGGCACGGCCGGGTCCAGGCCGTGGAGCAGGCAGAACTCCTCGAAGTCCTGGGGGTGGAACATCCGGGCCCGGACGGTCTCGAAGCGCTCCAGCGCGTCGACCAGCAGCTCCGCGGTGTCGGCCAGGTAGCGGTCGAAGTCCGGGGCGTCGGAGATCCCCCAGGCGCGGGCCCGCGCGAAGTCCGCGGCGTTGGTCAGCACGCCGATGACGAACGCCTGGTCGGCTCCGGCGGCCGCACCGGCTCCCTCGCCGCCCTCGGCCTGCTGCGGCCGGTGTGAAGCGCGTACCGCGGGCCGAGTGCCGCCGGCGGTGCAGTCGGAGTTGCGCCGAGCGCGGCCGTTCCGGCTCATGCGCCCACCTCGCTGCGCCCGGCAGGGGCATTCGCCCGTGCGTGCCTCTCGACTGTTCGCTCGCTTCGCTCGCTCACGGGTGGCTCCTGGCATCGGCGGTGGCGGTCGGCGGCGGGCTCGCCGCTGACCGCCTTCTTCCCCACCCCCCGCACGTCGCACACGTACGGCGTGTCACAGGAATGTAACCACCGGTAATAGCACCGGTGCCGGCCGTCCCGGACCTACCGCGGGGCCCTACCGCGGCACCCGGGCCAGCTGGCGGGACTGCGCGACCAGGCGGCCGGACTCGTCCCAGATCTCGGCGTCCTCCTCGAAGTACCCGCCGGCCAGGTTGCGGGTCGCGTGGGTGACGCGCAGCCAGCCCGGGGCGGGCTTGGCGCGCAGGTGGACGGTCAGCTCGACGGTCGGGGCCCAGCCCGGCATGCCGAGGTCGAAGGTGACCGGCGGCAGCGCGTCGGCGACCAGCAGGAGCAGCAGCGGGTCGGGCTCGCGGCCGTCGGCGAGCCGGAACCAGCCCTGGATCCGCCCGTTGCCGGAGGGCTGCCCGAGCGCCCAGCCGACGGTGGCCGGGTCCAGCCGGAGGTCGAAGCGCTCCAGCAGGGCGGCCTGGGCGATCAGCTCCTTGGGCGCGTGCTCCACACCGATGCACTGGTCCGGCGGCGGCAGCTGCGGCGGCTTCGCACTGGTGTGCACCTCGCCGTCGGCGGTGGAGAGGTCGCCGTGGCTGGCCACCACGCGCAGCCGCTCGACGCCGTCCTGGCTGAGCGAGGCGGTGCCGGTGGAGAGCCCGCGGCCGGAGCGCAGCACCTCGGTGCGGACGGTGGCCGGGCCGGGGGTGGAGGCGGACAGGTAGTAACCACTGATCGACACCGGGTCCGGGTGCGTGCCGTGCTCCAGCGACAGCGCGTGTCCGGCCACGGCGAGCAGCAGGCCGCCGTTCACCCCGCCGCCGATCTGCCAGCCGGCGCCCAGCTCGGCCTCGTAGCGGCCGGCCTCCTCGGCGTGTCTGGTCAGGGCGATGCCCTGGTCGAACTCGCTGCGGATCGCGGTGGTCATGTGGGGGACCTGCCCTTCGCACGGGGTTCCGAACACCAAGTTACTGATGAGTAGGGATCACCTTACGCCGACCGGGTGAAACGCGCGACGGTCGGGAACACCGAAGCCTTCGGGAGCACAGGAGGGCCGGGAAACGCCGGAGGGCCGGGAACGCCGAACGGCCGTCGGACCCGCGTTCGGGTCCGACGGCCGTCCCAAGGGCGTGACCGTTACCGGCGGATGCTCGGCTTCAGCTCCAGGAAGCGGGCGAGCAGACCGTTGACGAAGGCCGGGGAGTCGTCCGTGGAGAACTCCTTGGCGATCTCGACGGCCTCGTCCAGGACGACCGCGTCCGGGACGCCGTCCTCCCAGATCAGCTCGTACGCGCCGAGTCGCAGGACGTTGCGGTCCACGATCGGCATCCGGTCGAGCGTCCAGCCCACCGCGTACTGCGAGATCAGGTCGTCGATGCGGCGGGCGTGCTGGACGTACCCCTCGATCAGCTCCATGGTGTACTCGCCGACCTGCGGGGTGCCCTCGTCGGGCTTGGGGTCGCGGGCGCGGGCCACCCAGTCGGCGAGGACCTGCTGCGGGTCGACCCCGCGGTGGTCGGCCTCGAAGAGGATCTGGAAGGCCCGGGTACGGGCCTTGCTACGTGCGGCCGACACGGACTTACTTCACCCGGCCGAGGTAGCTGCCGTCGCGGGTGTCGACCTTGACCTTCTCACCGGTGGTGATGAAGAGCGGCACCTGGATCTCGGCGCCGGTCTCCAGGGTGGCCGGCTTGGTGCCACCGGTGGAGCGGTCGCCCTGGACGCCCGGCTCGGTCTCGGCGATGGTCAGCTCGACGGCGGCCGGGAGCTCGATGTACAGGACCGCGCCCTCGTTCTGCGCGACCAGGGCCTCGAAGCCCTCGAGCAGGTACTTGGCGGCGTCACCGACGACGGCCGGCTCGATGGTGAGCTGGTCGTAGGTGTCCATGTCCATGAACACGAAGTTCTCGCCGTCCTTGTACGAGAACTGCATGCCGCGCTTGTCGACGTTGGCCGTCTCGACCTTGGTGCCGGCGTTGAAGGTCTTGTCGACGACCTTGCCCGTCAGGACCTCCTTGAGCTTGGTCCGAACGAAGGCCGGGCCCTTGCCGGGCTTGACGTGCTGGAACTCGACGACGGACCAGAGCTTGCCGCCCTCCAGCTTGAGGACCATGCCGTTCTTGAGATCGTTCGTGGAAGCCACGGGCGCACTAACTCCTGGATATAGCTGTCAAGGAACCAAGGGTTGCGTCCTGCCGCCGACGGCCGTCGCGAGGCCGCGGTCACAGGGCGAGGAGCTCCTTGGTGGTGATGGTGAGCAGCTCGGGCCCGCCCTCTTCGAGGGGGCGCACGACGAGCGTGTCCTCGATCCGGACGCCGCCCTTGCCTGGGAGGTGGACCCCTGGGCCGACGGTGACCGGTACGCGGCTGTCCAGTTTACCCATGTCCGACGGGCCGAGTCGCGGCGCCTCCCGGATCTCCAGCCCGATGCCGTGGCCCACCGGGTGCGGCGAGGCCTCGGTGTGGCCCGCCGCCTCCAGGACCTGCCGGGCGGCCCGGTCGGGTACGCACTGCTCCACGCCAGGTCCGAGGGCCTCCCGACCGGCCCGCTGGGCGCGGAAGACCAGCCGGTGCAGCTCCACCTGCCAGGGCGCCGGAGCAGCGCCGATCACGAAGGTGCGCGCGGTGGAGACGCCGTAGCCGCGGTACTGGGCGCCCATCACCACGGTCAGGAAGTCACCCTCCTCCACCCGGCGGTCGGTCGGCTGGTGGGCGGCCTGGCCGGAGTGGCTGCCGGTGCCCACCGACACCGGGAAGGCGGCCCGGTCGGCACCGTGGTCGATCATCCGGCGCTCCAGCTCCATGGCCAGGTGCCGCTCGGTGCGCCCGACCAGGATCGACTCCAGCAGCTCGCCGAGCGCCTGGTCGGCGATCTCGGCGGCGATCCGCAGGTCGGCGATCTCGTGCTCGTCCTTGACCACCCGCAGCCGCTCGACCAGCTGTCCCAGATCGACCAGCCGGGCCCGCTCCACCCGGCCCGCCACCGCCCGGTGCCGGCTGACGGTCAGGTCGTGCTCCTCCACGGCCAGCCCCGCCACCCCGAAGCTCGCCGCCGTGGCCGCGGCGGCCAGCGCGGTGTCCGTCCCGGCCGCCACCGGCAGCTGGGTCACGTCCGGGGCGATCAGGTGCTCCCCCGTGTCGTCCGGCGGCAGGTCGTCCGGCAACGCGAGCAGCGCCCGCTCCCTGGTCAGCAGCAGTGTCGCCCCGCAGGGCGCGCAGCCCGTCAGATACCGCACGTTCGCCGCGCGGGTGATCAGCGCCGCATCGGCCCCGGCCGCACTGCAGTGCTCCCTCACCCGCTCCCGCCGCCCCGCGTACGCATCCGCCATGCGTCGAGCCTACGAACCCCCGGCCGGAACCGCCCGCCGAGCACCCCCGACAGGACCCCGGGGTGCCTCCCCGCGCCCGTCCGCGCCCCCGCACCACCGGCCGGTTCCCGCCACCCGGGCGGCCCGGACCGGCCACGGCGGCACGGTGGGCCGGTACCGCCGACGTCGCCGGCGGCGCCGGGGAGCCCACACCCCCCGGCGGCACCCGCCTCGTACCGACCCGCGCTACGCCCCGTCCGGGTCGATCAGCCCGCGCCGGTAGGCCGGGACCAGGTTCTGCGGCACGAGCAGCTCCCGGCCGTCGATCGTGATCGGGACCAGCCTCGGAGCGGTCGCCTTCCACCGGGCGCGGCGGTGCCGGGTGTTGCTGCGGGAGGTCCTGCGCTTGGGTACGGCCATCGGAGTCTCCTATCGGGTGGGGCCGGAGGTGTACGGGAGGAGGGCCGTCTCGCGGGCGTTCTTGATCGCCCGGGCCACGGCCCGCTGCTGCTGCTGCTGCTGCTGCTGCACGGTGGTGGGGGTACCCCCGGCCGAAGGCTGGGGGAGGGTGACCCTGCGACTGCGGATCCTGCCGCGGTCGGAGACGAAGCGGCGCAGCAGGTCGGTGTCCTTGTCGTCGACGTACTCGATGCCGGCCGCGATCAGGTGGTCGGGCCGGTTTCTCGGCGGGGCGGTTCGGTTGCGCATGGCAGCGGGGTCCTTTCAGTGGACGGGGTCGAGCAGGTCCCGGAAGGCGTCGGGCAGGGCCTTCCAGCCGGGTTCGCCGGCGGCGAGTTCGGTGTCGGTGAGCAGGCAGGAGTCGAGCAGGGCGGTGATGCCGTCCGCGTCCAGCCCCTCCGCGGTGAAGCTGAGCTGCTGGACCCGGTCGCCGTGCAGGGGTGCCAGTCGAGGGCGGCGGCGGCCCGGCGCGTGGGCGGGTAGAGCTCCCAGGCCGCGTCGGGGAGGGCGGTGAGCCAGGGCCCGCACTCCTCGACCGTGAGGTCGGCCCCCGCCGCGTCCCAGGCCAGCAGCAGGTCGGGACGGTTGGCCAGCCAGAAGCGACCGCGGCTGCGCTGTGCCGCCGGGACGAGCAGTTCCAGCGCCTCGTGCAGCCGCCCCGGGTGCAGCGGCCGGCGGCGTTCCCACACCAGGGTGGTGACGCCCGCCTCGTCCCGCTGCTGCGGCAGCAGCGCGATCGCCGGGTTGACCCGGTCGCGGGCGGCGGCGACGTCGAAGCCGCCGAGCGCGGCCCGGGTGAGGGTGCCGGTGCCGAGCCGGACGACCCGGGCGGTGGCGTAGAGCTGACGCAGCAGCGCGAGCCCCGGCGCGTGCGCCGTGGCGCGCGGGACGGCGAGGGTGGTGGCGTACTCGATCTGGTGGGCGAGCGCCTCCGCGCGGGTCCGCTCGTCCCGCCCGGCGGTGTGCTCGCCGTGAGCCACCAGGTCGTCGGGGACGGACAGTTCGCCGATCAGCCGGTCCGGGTCGACCGCGGTGACCACGCCCGCGAGTTCGACGACGTCCGCGAGCTGTCGCCCGTCCGCCTCGCCCGCGGCGATCACCTCCACGGCCGGGTGCGGGTCGCTGCCGCCCCACAGTTCGACGATCGCGAGTCCGTAGCGGCCCTCGTCGGCGATCTCCAGCAGCCGGGGCAGCAGGTCCTCGCGCAGGGCGCAGCACGGGCAGTCGTTGGTCAGCGGTACGTCGTCCACGTCGAACGCCCCTCCGGCGTCGCGCAGTTCGCGGTGGACCAGGCCGAGCGAGGCGTCCCGCAGGTCGTGCCGCAGCACCACCGCCTCCACCGCGGCGGCGGTCAACTCCTCGACGGCGGCGCGGCGCTCGTCGGCGTGCAGCCCGGCGACGACGACCACCGGCAGCTTGATCCCGTCCGGGTCGGCCGTCATGCCGCTCACCAGCCGGCCTTGCGGACGCCCGGCAGGTGGCCGGCGTGGGCGTGCGTGCGGAGGTTGATCCGGGAGAGGCCGAAGGCGCGCAGGTAGCCGCGGGGGCGACCGTCCACGGCGTCGCGGTTGCGGATCCGGGTGGCACCGGCGTCGCGCGGCCGGCGGGCGAGTTCGGCCTGCGCGGCGGCGCGCTCGGCCGGGTCGGTGCCGGGGCCGGCGATGGTCCTCTTCAGTTCGGCCCGGCGCTCTGCGTATCGCGCGACGACGGCGCGTCGCCGCTCGTTCTTGGCGATCTTGCTCTGCTTGGCCATCAGACCTTCTCCCCCCGGGCCCGGATGCGGGCGACGGCGGCCTCGATGCCGATCGCGTCGACGGTGCGGATGCCCTTGGCGCTCAGCGCGAGGCGGACGTACCGGCCCTCGCTGGGCAGCCAGTAGCGCTTGCGCTGGATGTTGGGGTCGAAGCGGCGGGGGGTGCGGCGGTGCGAGTGCGAGATCGCGTTGCCGAAGCCGGGTCGGCGGCCGGTGAGTTGGCAGCGGGCAGACATGGGTGCTTCTTGCTCCCTGGCGTCCGGGAATGGGCAGGACGGAGCTCACGTTACACTAGATGAAAATGACATCCATTTCCGTGTACGGTTTCGGCCCAGCACCCCGAACACCAGCACCCAGGCCCCAGGAGGACACCCCGTGGCCCGCAGCGAACTGCGCCCCGTCATCAAGCTCCGCTCCACCGCCGGCACCGGATTCACGTACGTGACCCGCAAGAACCGCCGCAACGACCCGGACCGGATGGTCCTGCGCAAGTACGACCCGGTCGCGGGCCGGCACGTCGACTTCCGCGAGGAGCGCTGAACACCCCCGCACCCGACCGACCCCCAGGAGGAACCCAGCCATGAAGCCCGGAATCCACCCCGCCTACCGCCCGGTCGTCTTCCGCGACAAGGTCGGCGGCCTCGCCTTCCTGACCCGGTCGACGGTCACCGCCGACCGCACCGTCGAGTGGGAGGACGGCAACACCTACCCGGTGATCGACGTGGAGATCTCCTCGGCGAGCCACCCCTTCTACACCGGCCAGTCCCGCGTGCTCGACACCGCGGGGCGGGTCGAGCGCTTCCGCCGGCGGTACGGCGACCAGCACTGAGAACGTCGCAACGGCGCCTCCCGGGCGGGGAGGCGCCGTTGCGGCATGCCATGACAGCGGTCCGGAACGGGGGTCCGAGACGGGGCCCGAGACGGGGGCGGCGACAGGATTCGGCGGCAGGGCGCGGCGGCAGGGGTCAGCGCGGCGGCAGGGTCAGCGCGGCGGCGGCACGGAGACCACCATGGTCAGCGCCAGCGTCCGCTCGCCCGCGTTGCGGTAGGCGTGCGGGTACGAGGCGTCGAAGGAGACCGTGCCGCCGACCGGCACCAGGTGCTCGCGCTCGTCGTGCACCAGGGTCAGCTCGCCCTCGTCGACCCGGACGATCTCCACCGTCCCGGCCGGGTGCGGGTCCGAGGAGTACTCCTCGCCCGGCTCCATCCGCCAGCTCCACAGCTCCAGCGGGCCGGGCGCCTCGATCCCGTGCAGCAGGATGCCGGTTCCGCCGGCCGACCCGGCCCACAGCGGCACGGCCTGGTCGGCCGGCACGATCCGGACGTCCGGACCCCTCTCGTAGTCGAGCATCGTGGCGATCGAGACGCCCAGTGCGTCGCCGAGCCGGACGACGGTGGCCACGCTGGGGTTGGTACGACCCTGCTCGATCTGGACGATCATGCCGCGGCTCACGCCGGAGCGGGCGGCGAGGGCGTCCAGGGTGTGGCCACGCTCGGTGCGCAGCCGCTTGAGGTTGCGGGCGAGGGCCCGGGAGACGAGGTCAGGATCCGGCACGCGGTCAGTCCTCCGGTGTGTCCACTGGTCGAAACAGTACGGAATAGTGTTCTGCAAGTTCAGTTTGTTGCACTACGCTGCCAGCCTCGGCAACGAGTCCACCCGACTGTACTTCGGAGTGCATTGTGCTGTCCTTGAATCCCTCCCCACCCGGCAGACCCACCGAGCCCACGAACCCCCTACGGCCCGGGGCCCGCCCGTGACCGCCCTGCTCGCGCTCTCCGCCAGCCTGCTCTGGGGCGTCGCCGACTTCGGCGGCGGCGCACTCGCCCGGCGGCTGCCCGCGCTCGCCGTGGTGGTCGCCTCCCAGGCGGCGGCCGCCGCCGTGCTGCTGGCCGCCGTCGTCGCCACCGGCGGCTGGACCGACGCCTCCCCCGCCCTCTGGTACGCCGTCGCGGCCGGGGTGATCGGCCCGTTCGCGGTCCTCGCCTTCTACCGGGCGCTCGCACTCGGCCCGATGGGCGTGGTCTCGCCGCTGACCACCGTCTCCGTCCTCGTACCCGTCGGCGTCGGCCTCGCCCTCGGCGACCGCCCGGGCCCCGGCCGGATCGCCGGGATCGCGGTCGCGGTGGCCGGCGTCGTACTGGCCGCCGGGCCCGAGCGCGGCGGCCGGGCCGCCGCCCGCAGCACACTGCTGCTCACCCTGGGCGCCGCCCTGAGCTTCGGCACGGTGATGGCCCTGATCGCGCACGCCTCGACCGGCGGCGGCCTGCTGCTGGTGCTGTGCGTCCAGCGGGTCTGCAACGTCGCCGTCGGCGGCGCCACCCTGCTGGCCGGCCTGCGTCGCTCCGGGGGTACGGCCGGCCTGCTGCCCGGACTGCGGGCCCGGCTGCCGCTGCTCACCGCGGTCGGGCTGGCCGACGTCATCGCCAACGCCGTCTTCGCGATGGCCTCGCACCGCGGCTCGGCCACCGTGGCCGCCGTCCTGTCCTCGCTCTACCCCGTGGTCACCGCGTTGATGGCCCGCGGGGTGTTCAAGGAGCGGCTGCGCCCGGTCCAGGTGGTCGGCGCCGGGCTCGCCGTCGCGGGCACCCTGCTGCTCGCGGCCGCATGAGAGTCGCTCATGACGCTGCCCCATGAGCCGTGCTCATGGGGCAGCGTCATGAGCCGGCCTCATGGCCCGAGGACATGAGCCGACCTCATGGGTGCCCCCCATGAGTCACGCTCATGCCGCACCCCCATGAGAGGCACTCATACCCCCGGCTCAGGACCCTTCAGGACCCTTCAGGACCTCTCGGCACCCTCAGGACCCCTCGGGCGCCCAGCGCTTCTCGACCCGGGCGAGCTTCCAGTACCCGATCGCCACCGCCCAGACCACCACGAACAGCCCGGCGATCGCGTAGCCGACGTTGTCCAGCGAGATGCCCGCGATCCAGCCGCTCACCGGGTCGGTCAGGTCGAGTTTCTCGTGCAGCACACCGACCAGCTCGATGGTGCCGATGATGAAGGCCACCGCGATCGACAGCCCCGTGATGGTCAGGTTGTAGTACACCTTGCGCACCGGGTTGGCGAAGGCCCACTGGTACGCGAAGTTCATGAACGTCCCGTCCAGGGTGTCGAACAGGCTCATCCCGGCCGCGAACAGCAGCGGCAGGCAGACGATCGCGTACCAGGGCAGCCCGGAGGCCGCACCCGAGCCGGCCATCACCATCAGGGTGACCTCGGTCGCGGTGTCGAAGCCCAGGCCCAGCACCATGCCGACCGGGAACATCTGCCCGGGCCGGGTGATCGACCGGGTGGCCCGGTTCAGCACCCGGGCCATGAAGCCGCGCGAGTCGAGGTGCGCCTCCAGCTCCGCCTCGTCGTACTGCCCGGCCCGCATCGCCCGGAACACCTTGAGGATCCCGAGCAGCGCCGCCAGGTTGAGCGCCCCGATCAGGTACAGGAACGCGCCGGAGGCCGTCGTCCCGACCATCCCGAGCCACTGGTGGGTGGTCGACTCGTCGTCCATCAGCGTGTTCGCCAGCTGCGCGCCGCCCGCCACCAGGGCGGCCATGACGACCACCATCGAGGAGTGCCCGAGGGCGAACCAGAAGCCCACCGAGACCGGCCGCTTGCCGTCCGCCATCAGCTTGCGGGTGGTGTTGTCGATCACCGCGATGTGGTCGGCGTCGAAGGCGTGCCGCATCCCGAGGGTGTACGCGGTGATCCCCAGGCCCACCCCGAAGACCTGGGTACCGACCGCGTACCGCTCGGGTGCCACCAGGAAGACGAGCGTCCCGAAGGCCACCACGTGCATGGCCAGGATCACGCCCATCAGCCCGGCCGTACGGACGGTGTCCTCGCGCCTCCACCGGAAGGTGGGCAACACGGAGGGCGCCGCCCCGGCGTCCGTGGCGGCGGTTTCGGGCAGGGTCATCTGCGGATCACGCTCCAGCACCTCGTGGAATCACTTCGTGAGATGCCGCGGCCGGTCTCCTGGCTTACGGGACACGCCCGTACCCGCCTTCCCGGGCACGCGAGGCGCCCAGTGACGTCGTGGGTACGGACGGCGCTCCCCCGCGGACGGGGGAACGGCCCGATCACAGTGGCGAGGGCCGCTCCGGACTCCGGACCCCTGAGGATCCGTCACCGGTCTTCCCGAGCACCACGGCGGGCTACACGGTAGGGCCAGGCCCCGACCCATGCAAGGCTGCGCACCTGCGCAGGTGTCCAGGATCACAGCTGCCTGCCTGCAAGAATGTCCGCATGCATCTCGTACCGACCGACCGCGCGGGCCACCGCACCATCGACGGACACCGGGTCTGCGAGGCCATCGCCGCGATCGGTGACGCCGCGCACGTCCGGTCCTGGGCCGAGCGGTTCTCGCTGCTCGCCGACCCTGGGCGACTCGCCCTGCTGCTCGCCCTCCACCGGGCCGGTCCGCTCGCCGTCACCGACCTCGCGGTCGCCACCGGCATGCGCGACCCCGCCGTCTCCCAGGCCCTGCGGCTGCTCCGCACGGCCGGCGTGGTCACCGGCGACAAGGACGGACGCGTCGTGCGCTACCGGCTCGTCGACCAGGACATGCGCCCCCTCCTCGACGAGTGCGCCGCCGCCGAGCACCACGAGCCCACCGCCGCGGCAGGCTGACCGACACTCGGGAAACACGGCCACGGCGGCACCCCGGATGAGTACGATCATGGTGTGCCGTCCCACCCCCACGCCTGGCCCGCCGACCGCTGGAACACCCGACCGGTCAAGGCCCGCGTGCTGGCGGTCGCCCGCACCCTCACGTCGGCCACCCGGGTCCTGGACGTCCTCACCCTGCTGGACCCGGAGGGCGTCGAGCGGTACTTCACCGTCAACCCCGGTTCCGCCTTCGCCGATCGCGCCCTGGACGAGTACCTGCGCGGCCTGCCCGGCTTCACCCTGCTGGACTGGGAGGACGCCGTCCGGCACCGCTTCGACCTGGCCGTCGCCTGCGCCGTGCACTCCTCCATGCACCGCCTGGACGCCCGGCTCGTGGTGCTCCCGCACGGCGCCGGCTACAACCGCCTGGTGACCGAGTCCACCGGCGACACGGTCAGCGCCGCTGGCCTCTCCCGCAACGAACTCACCCACCGCGGGCAGGTGTTCGTGGACGTCCTCGGCCTCTCCCACCCCGAGCAGCTGGACCGCCTGCGGGCCTCCTGCCCCGAGGCACTGGACGTCGCCCGGGTCGTCGGCGACCCGTGCTTCGACCGGATGCTGCGCAGCCTGCGCTCCCGCGACGCCTACCGCGCCGCGCTCGGCGCCGTCGACGGCCGACGGCTCGTCGTCGTCAACTCCACCTGGAGCGAGCACTCGTTATTCGGCCGCCGCCCCGACCTGCCCCAGCGCCTGGTCCGCCGGCTGCCCGCCGACGAGTACACCGTCGCCGTCGTCCTGCACCCCAACATCTGGAGCCGGCACGACCCCGAGGCCCTGCTCGGCGCAGCCCGCCGGATGGGCCTTCGCCTGGTCCCGCCGCACCAGGGCTGGCAGGCCGCCCTGGTCGCCGCCGACTGCCTGATCGGCGACCACGGCTCGGTCTCCGTCTACGGCGCCGCCCTGGAGCGGCCCACCGTGCTGGTCGCCACCGGCGCCGCCGAACTCGACCCGCGCTCCCCCGGCTACGCCTTCGGCCAGGCCGCACCCGTGCTCGACCCCGACGGCGACCTCGCCGCCCAGCTCGAACTGGCCCTGGGCAAACAGGACCCGGCCGCCCTGCGCCCGCTCACCGACCGCTCGCTGAGCCGCCGCGGCCGCTCCGCCGAGCTGCTGCGCCCACTGCTCTACTCCTTCCTGGAACAGCTGGACGAACCCGGGGACGAACCGCTCCTGCCGCCCTACCCCAGGCCGGTCCCGCGGCCGGGAACCACCGACGCGCCCACCGCGTACGACGTCGAGGGCGAGAGCGAGGGCACCGAGGTCAGCCTGCGGCGCTACCCCTTCGACCCGGCCGACCACATCCCGCGCGGCTTCCACGCGCTCACCGACGAGCACCCCGGTGACGCCCTGCGCTACACCGCCGAGGTGCTGGCCCGCACCGAGGCCCGCGCCGAGCGCCCCGCCACCCACTGGCTCGCCGACACCGCCGCCGAACTCCCCGGCCTCGCCGTCGCGGTGGCCGCCCTCGGCCCGGCCCGCCACCTGCTCCGGCTGCGTACCGGGCTACTCCTCGAAGCCCGCGCCGAACCGGACTGGGGCAGCCCCGAGCCCCGCCTCGACCCGCTGCTGCTCGGCTCCGCCGTCGCCTGCTGGCTCGCCGACGGCGGCGACCCGGCCGGCCTCGCCGAGCACGGGCTCACCGTCCGCACCGGCGAACACCGCACCCGGGTCTCCTTCACCACCGAGCCGCCCCGACCGTCCCTGCCCGCCCGCTCCTAGCCGTCCCAGCCTCCCCGGCCGTCCCGGTCCCAGCCGTCCCAGCCTCCCCGGCCGTCCCGGTCCCAGCCGTCCCCCGTCCTAGCCCTCCCGGCCGTCCCGGCCCCGCAGCTCCCGCAGCCGCTCGCGGCTGCGCTCCGCCAGCGCCTCGTCGCCCAACTCCGCCGCGAGGCCGACGAGCAGGGTGTGCGCCTGCGCCTCCTTGGCGTACTGCTTGCGCTGCTCGGCCTGCCGGGCGCAGTCAGCGGCGTGGACGACCGCGAGGCGCGGCTGCCCGAGCGCGCGGTGGGCCCGGGCGCGGACCAGCGGCAGCTTCATCAGCATGTCGCGGTCGTCGGTGTCCGCGGCCCGCCCCGTGGCGCCGTCCAGCACGGTCAGCGCCTCCTCCGCCCGACCGTCCGCGATCAGTGCCTGTGCCAGGTTGTAGCTCTGGACGATCTCGCCGTGGTCGTCGCCCCGGTTCTCCGCCAGCGCCAGCGTGAACCGTTCCACCGCGTCGCCGGGCCGGCCGTCGGCCAGGCAGAGCAGGCCGTCGGTCTCGTGGAGCACGCCCACCACGCGGCGGTCCGCCACCAACGGCAGCTGCTCCGCGGCGAGCGCCAACTGCTCGGCCGCGAGCCGGTACTCCTTGCGCTCGAAATGGGCGCGGGCGAGCTGGTTGCGCATCCGGACCACGGCGGCCGGCTGGCTGTCCCACTGGGCCGACTCGACGCCGAGCCGGTGGGTCGCGATCCAGTCCTCGTAGAGCTTGCGGCCGTGGTAAAGCGGCCAGAGCGACTCGCAGAGCCGCCACACCTCGCCGTGCCACTGCTGCGCGGCCGCCTCCTCCACCACCGCGCGCAGGTCGGCCCGTTCGGCGTGCAGCCACTCCAGGGCCGCCGCGCCGGAGGCGAAACCGGGCAGCTCCTCGCCACCGGCCTCCTGCAGCCGCAGCCTCTCGCCCATCGCCCGGTCGGCCAGCGAGGCCCGGCCCCGGTAGTAGGCCACCACCCGGGCGAGGAGTTCCGTCCGACCGGGCAGGTCGCGGGTGCGGCGGTAGGCGTGCAGCCGCACCACGTCGTGGGCGCGGTAGCGCGTCTCGGGGCCGTCGTCCACCACCTCGTCGAGCAGGTGGACGGCGCGCAGCTCGTCCAGCGCCGCACCGGCCTGCTCGACACCCGCCGCGCGCGCCGACTCGGCCGACACGAAGGGGCCCGGGTGCACGCCGATCAGGCGGTAGAGCGCCCGGCCCTGCGGTGACAGCCGCTCGTGGACCAGGTCGTACGTCGGGCCGAGGGCGTTCTCCTCGTCGTCGAGCAGGGCCGATCCGCCTTCCCGGTCGTGCAGTTCGGCCACCACCCGGCCGACCGGCAGGTTGTCCCGGTCCAGCAGCTGGCTGCCGACCGCGTTCAGCGCCAGCGGCAGCCCGCCGCACAGCTCGACCAGCGCCGCCAGCTCCCCGTCCGTGCCCCGCCCGGCGCCCAGCCAGGCCCGCACCAGATCGGCGCCGGCCGTCGTGCTCAGCGGCCCGAGCTGCCGTACCTCGGCGCCGTCCGTCCGCAGCGCGGGCAGCCGCCGCCGGCTCGCGACCACCACCAGCCCGCTCGACGGGAGCAGGGCGCGCACCTCGGCGGCGTGCTCGACGTTGTCCAGGAAGAACAGGCACCGCCGCTCCGCGGTGACGGTACGGAACATCGTGAAGCGCTCCGCCTCCACCGCCGGGGGCTCCGACCCGAGGGCGCGCAGGAAGCCGGCCAGCAGCGACGGGAGGTCCACCCCGCCCCGGTGCCGGTAGGCCAGGAGGTCCGCGTAGAGATCCCCGCCCGGGAAGCGGGCCCGGTGCTCCTCGGTGAACTTGGCGATCAGCTCGGTCTTCCCGACCCCGCCGAGCCCGGTGAACACCACGATCCCCAGCCCGCCCGCCTCGACCCGGCCCAACGCCGCGGTCAGCGCGGCGAGTTCCGGCTCCCGGTTGACGAATGGGCCGTGCGGCAGGCGGACCTGACGGGGCCTCGGCGGCGGCTCCACCTGGTGGAGGTGCACCGATCCGATGGTGTCGGCCTGCACCACGTGGCCGCCCACCGTCCCTGACACGGTGTTGGCCACCCGGCGTTGCTCCATCTGCCCGCTCCCTCCGACCGGTCGGCCCCAGCCTACGGGCTGGGCGCCGGGCCGGAGGGCGGATCAGCTCCTCAGGCCGCCTGGCAGGTCGGGCACCAGAACAGGTTGCGCGCGGCGTGCTCCTCCGTGCGGACGTCCGTGCCGCAGACCAGGCAGGGCATCGCCGCCCGCCGGTAGACGTACACCTCGCCGCCGTGGTCGTCCACGCGGGGCGGGCGGCCCATCGCCTCGGGGGTGTGCTCGGGACGGACGGTGTCGATCCGGCCGGCCGCGACGCCCTCGTGCATCAGCGCGACCAGGTCGGCCCAGATCGCGTCCCATTCCTTCCGGGTGAGGTCGCGCCCGGCGCGGTGCGGGTCGATGCCGTGCCGGAACAGCACCTCGGCCCGGTAGACGTTGCCCACCCCGGCCAGCACCTTCTGGTCCATCAGCAGCGCGGCGACCGTCGTCCGGCTGCCCGATATCCGGCGCCAGGCGGCCTCCGGCTCGGCGTCGGCCCGCAGCGGGTCGGGCCCGAGGCGGGCCGCGACGGCGGCCTTCTGCGCGTCGGTGACGAGCGCGCAGGTGTTGGGACCGCGCAGGTCCGCGTAGCCGTCCTCGCCCTCCAGCCGCAGCCGGACCAGGCCGACCGGCTCGGGCGCCGGGCCGGTGGCGAAGGTGAAGCCGCCGTAGAGCCCGAGGTGGATGTGCACCCAGCCGCCCTCCTCGAAACCGAGGAAGAGGTGCTTTCCGGTGGCCTCGGCACCGGTGAGCAGCTGCCCGTCGATCACCTTGGCCTCGTCGGCGAACCGGCCCTGCGGGCTGGAGACCCGGACCGGGCGCCCGCCGAAGGCCTTCCGGTTCTCGGCGGCGAGGCGGTGGATGATGTGGCCTTCCGGCACGGGCGTCAGCTCCTCGGGACGCTGCGACAGGACCGGTCCATCATCGCAGCCGGCACCGACAGCCCCACGAATCCGCAGGTCAGCGGACCGGCATGCCCATCAGCCGGGCCAGGATCACGCGGTCCAGCTCGGCGGCCGTGCCGGCCACGTCCAGATAGGAGTTGTCGATGATCGGCAGCCCGGAGTTGTACCAGCCGGCCATCCGCCCGTGGATGCGCGCCACTTCCTCGTCCCCGAGGCGCCGGTTGCCGCTGCGCCGGGCGTTGCGGCGCAGCACCGAGTCCAGGCTGGGGAGCAGGACGACCGGGATCATGCCGGGGCCGATGTGCCGCTTCCAGCCGCCGAGGCCGATCGCCGGGCGGTCCGGGAAGACCGCGTCGTCGATGATGCAGGAGATGCCGTTGGCCAGGTAGTTGCGGCAGGCGAAGCCGCAGGTGCGGCGGGCCAGCCGGTACTGCGCCTCGGAAGCGTTGTTCCAGCCGGACTGCGGGTTGGCGAAGCCGGACTGCACCCACTCGCGGACGTCGTCCAGGCTGATGTGCGCGGTCGGGGTGGGCCGGCGCTCGGCCCAGTACCGGGCGACGGTGGTCTTGCCGGCCCCGGCCGGACCGATCAGCAGGACGGCGATCGGCCCGGTGGGCGCGTGCTGCTGCGGCGGGTGGGCGGGCAGCTGGACGGGCATCCCGGACGGCAGCACGAAGTGCCCGGTCCCGCCGGCGGGAACCGCCGCGCTGGGTCCCTGGGCGGGCGCCGAGACCGCTGCCGGGGCTGGGGCCGGCGCCGGAACCGGACCGCCGGCAGGAGCCGGAGCATTCACGGGCGCTGGAGCAGGTACGGGCGCCGACGCAGGCACGGGCGCAGGCACAGGCGCAGGCACAGGCGCAGGCACCGGAGCGGGCGCGGGCGGCTGCGGAGCAGCCGGCGCGGGCCTGACCGGTGGCGGAGGAGGAGGCGGAACCGGCGCCCCCGACGGGGTCACCCCCGCACCGCCCCCCGGCGGCACCGGCGGAGCGGCGGGACGCGGCGGGACCTGCCCGCCTCCGGCGTACTGCGTCA
Source organism: Kitasatospora sp. NPDC097691 (assembly GCF_040302665.1). Taxonomy (NCBI): domain Bacteria; kingdom Bacillati; phylum Actinomycetota; class Actinomycetes; order Kitasatosporales; family Streptomycetaceae; genus Kitasatospora; species Kitasatospora sp. NPDC097691. The sequence goes on from NZ_JBEORY010000019.1 coordinate 125,386, forward strand.
CGGCACCTCCCGACACCTCTCAGCGGGGACACTACACGGCGGCCCGGCGGCGGGCACAGTCCGCTGCCGGGCCGCGGGCCCCGTCGGCCGGGCCGACTCCCACCTGCGGGAGTCGGCCCGGCCCCGCGCTCAGCGCGTGGTGAGCTGCTCGGCCAGCGCGCGCAGCGCCAGCTCGTACGAGCCGAGCCCGAAACCGGCGATGGTGCCGGAGGCCACCGCGGCGATCACCGAGGTGTGCCGGAAGGTCTCCCGGGCGTACGGGTTGGAGATGTGCACCTCGATCAGCGGCGCGGTGCGCTGCGCGGCGGCGTCCCGCATCGCGTACGAGTAGTGCGTGAACGCACCCGGGTTGATCACCACGGGCACCTGCCCGTCGGCCGCCTCGTGCAGCCACTCCACCATCTGCTGCTCGGAGTTGGTCTCGTGCACCTCGACCTCGAAGCCGAACTCCTTGCCGAGCGCGGTGCAGCGCTCGACCAGCCCGGCGTACGAGGTGGCGCCGTAGACGTCCGGCTCGCGGCTGCCGAGCCGGCCCAGGTTGGGGCCGTTGAGCACCATCACCCTGGTCACGCCGCGACCTCCGCGTAGGCGGCGACCAGCAGGGACGGGTCGGGGCCCTCCAGCACCGAGGTCTTGCCCAGACCGTCCAGGACGATGAAGCGGATCAGGTCGCCGCGGGACTTCTTGTCGATCTTCATCGCGTCCAGCAGCTTCGGCCAGGCGTCCGCGCGGTAGCTCAGCGGCAGGCCGACCGAGGCCAGCACGGTCCGGTGCCGGTCGGCCGTCTCGTCGTCCAACCGGCCCGCCAGACGGCCGAGTTCGGCGGCGAAGACCATGCCGATGGAGATCGCGGCGCCGTGCCGCCACTTGTACCGCTCGTTGCGCTCGATGGCGTGGCCGAGGGTGTGGCCGTAGTTGAGGATCTCGCGCTGCCCGGATTCCTTGAGGTCCCCGGAGACCACGTCGGCCTTGACCTGGATGGCGCGGCGGATCAGCTCGACGGTGTGCGGGCCGGCCGGGGTCTTGGCGCCCTCGGGGTCGGCCTCGATCAGGTCGAGGATCGCCGGGTCGGCGATGAAGCCGCACTTGATGACCTCGGCGAGGCCGGAGACGTAGTCGTGCTTGGGCACGGTCTCCAGGGTGCCGAGGTCGGCCAGCACGCCCACCGGCGGGTGGAAGGCGCCGACCATGTTCTTGCCCTCGGCGATGTTGATGCCGGTCTTGCCGCCGACGGCCGCGTCGACCATGCCGAGCAGCGTGGTGGGCATGGAGATCCAGCGCACCCCGCGCAGCCAGGTCGCGGCGACGAAGCCGGCCAGGTCGGTGGTGGCGCCGCCGCCGAGGCCGACGATGACGTCGCTGCGGGTGAACCCGGTCTGCCCGAGCACCGACCAGCAGTACGCGGCGACCTCGGCGCTCTTGGCGTCCTCGGCGTTCGGCACCTGCAGCGCGATCGCCTCGTAGCCCTCGCCGAGCAGGTCCTCGCGGACGGCGTCGGCGGTGGCGGCCAGCGCCTCCGGGTGGATGATCGCGACCCGCTTGGCGCGGTTGCCGATCAGCGGTGCCAGCTCACCGAGCAGCTGGTGCCCGATCAGCACATCGTACGGGTCGTGGCCGGCGCTGCCGCCGACGTGGATCCTGACGGTGGTGTCAGTCATGGGGGGTCTTCAGCTCCAGTGCTTCCAGTACGGCGTCCGCGACCTGCTCGGGGGTGCGCCCTGCGGTGTCGACGACGGCGGTGGCCACCTCCAGGTAGAGGGGGCGGCGGGCGTCCATCAGCTCGCGCCAGCGGGCCCGCGGGTTGACGGCCAGCAGCGGGCGCGGGGCGTCCAGGCCGACCCGCTTGACCGCGTCGGCGAGCGGGACCTCCAGGAAGACCACCGGCAGCTCGCGCAGCAACGCGCGGGTGCCGTCGGCCATCACCGCGCCGCCGCCGAGCGCCAGCACGCCGTCGTGCCCGGTGGCGGCGTCGCGCACGGCGGCCACCTCCAGCGCACGGAAGTGCGGCTCGCCCTCGTCGATGAAGATCTCCGGGATCGGCTTGCCGGCCGTCGTCTCGATGTCGGCGTCGGTGTCCCGGAAGCCGACGCCCAGGCGCTCGGCCAGGGCCCGCCCGACGGTGGACTTGCCACTGCCGGGCGGGCCGACCAGCACCACGACAGGTTCGGTCATCGGATGATCAGGTGGTCGAGGTAGCCCTGCACGTTGCGGCGGGTCTCGCTGACGTGGTCGCCGCCGAACTTCTCGTTGACCGCGTCGGCCAGCACCAGCGCGACCATCGCCTCGGCGACGATGCCCGCGGCGGGCACCGCGCAGACGTCCGAGCGCTGGTGGTGCGCCTTGGCCGGCTCGCCGGTGCGCACGTCCAGGGTCTGCAGCGCCCGCGGCACGGTGGCGATCGGCTTCATCGCGGCGCGCACCCGCAGCACCTCGCCGGTGGACAGGCCGCCCTCGGTGCCGCCGGACCGGCCGGAGGTGCGCTTGACGCCCTCGGGGGTCGGGACGATCTCGTCGTGCGCCTTGGAACCCGGCACCCGGGCCAGGTCGAAGCCGTCGCCGACCTCGACGCCCTTGATCGCCTGGATGCCCATCAGCGCGGCGGCCAGCCGCGCGTCCAGCCGGCGGTCCCAGTGCACGTGCGAGCCGAGGCCCACCGGCACGCCGTACGCCAGCACCTCGACGACGCCGCCGAGGGTGTCACCGTCCTTGTGGGCCTGGTCGATCTCGGCGACCATCGCCTTCGAGGCGTCCGCGTCCAGGCAGCGCACCGGGTCGGCGTCCAGCCGGGCCTCGTCCGAGGGCAGCGGCAGCACGCCGGCCGGCGCCTTGGCGGCGGCCAGCTCGACCACGTGGCTGACGATCTCGATCCCGGCCACCTCGCGCAGGTACGAGCGGGCGACGGCGCCCAGCGCGACCCGAGCGGCCGTCTCCCGGGCGCTGGCGCGCTCCAGGATCGGCCGGGCCTCCTCGATCGAGTACTTCTGCATGCCGGCCAGGTCGGCGTGGCCGGGCCGGGGGCGGGTGAGCGCCTCGTTGCGGGCCAGGCCCGCCAGCACCTCGGGGTCGACCGGGTCGGCCGACATGACCTGCTCCCACTTCGGCCACTCGGTGTTGCCGACCATGATCGCGACGGGGCTGCCCATGCTCAGGCCGTGCCGGACGCCGCCGAGGAAGGTCACCTCGTCCTGCTCGAACTTCATCCGCGCCCCGCGGCCGTAACCGAGCCGACGGCGCGCCAACGCGTCGGCCACCACGGCGGTGGTGACCGGTACGCCGGCGGGCAGGCCTTCCAGCGTCGCGACGAGTGCGGGGCCGTGCGACTCCCCCGCCGTCAGCCAGCGCAACGTACCCAACGGAGCTCCTTCATCAGCGGACCGGCCCACGGCACCGCCGGGGCCCGCCCGAGCGTGCCTTCTGTCCGAATCCTTTCATGCCCCGGCGGCACCCGGAGGCAGAGTCCGCGTGACGGACGGCAACCGGTCACCATCCGGCCGGGGGACGGACGGGGGACCGCAGGAGGACCGCCAGGGGACGGCCGGAAGACAGCGGGGAGACGGTGAGGAGACGGCCGACGGGCAGCCCCGAGAAGGCGGCGACCCGCCCGAAGGCCCGGCCCGACGCGCGGCCCGGCACCCGGCTCAGCGCCCGGCGAGCGCCTTCTCCCCCGCCTCGCGCATCGCCGCCAGCGGCCCGGGAACCCGCCCGGTGAAGGCCTCGCTCTGCAGCACCGCCTGGTGCACCAGCAGGTCCAGCCCGCCCAGGACGGTCGCCCCGCGCTCGGCACAGGCGGCCGCCAGCGCCGTCGGCCACGGGTGGTACAGCACGTCGAACAACGCGCCCGGCGCCGCGGGCAGCGACCCGGCGAAGCCGTCCGTCGCGCCGACCGGCGTGGTGGAGACGGTCAGCGGCTGCGCCAGCGCCTCGGCCCCGTGCTCCCAGTCGGCGGTGCGGACGACCACGCCCAGCCGCTCGCCCAGCTCGGCCATCTCCCGGGCCCGCTCGGCGCTGCGCACGTAGACCGTCACCTCGCCGGTGCAGATCTGGGCGAGCGCGGCCAGCGCCGACGAAGCCGTGGCCCCGGCGCCCAGGACGGCGGCACCGGACACCTCGGTGATCCCGCGCTCGCGCAACGCGTTGACCAGCCCGGGGACGTCGGTGTTGTCCCCGGTGCGCCGGCCGTCGGCGGTGAACACCACGGTGTTGACCGCGTCCACCGAACGGGCCGTCGCACTGACCTCGTCGAGCAGCGGGATGATCGCCCGCTTGAGCGGCATGGTCAGCGACAGCCCCGCCCACTCGGCCTCGTCCAGCCCGGCGACGAAGCCGGGCAGCGCGGCCTCGTCGACCTCGAAGCGGTCGTAGCGCCAGCCGTCCAGACCGAGCGCCGCGAAGGCGGCCCGGTGCAGGTCCGGCGAGAGCGAGTGGGCGATCGGCGAGCCGAGGACGGCCGCCCGGTGCTTGCTGGTCAACGCTGCCTCTCCATGAACGGCTCCGTGAACGGCTCCGTGAACGGCTCCGTCAACGACTCCGTCAACGGCGCCACGAACGGCCTTCCGGCCGCGGCTACTTGGCGGTGGTGCAGTGGCCGCGGGCCTCGTCGAAGCCCTGCCCGGCCGCCTGGCAGTACTCCTTGACGTTGGCGTAGTGCTCCTTGCTCGTCTCGGCGAACCGCGTCTCGGTCGGGGACATCGCGATGAAGTACAGCCACTTGCCGTCCGCCGGGTGCAGCACCGCGTTCAGCGCGTCGTCGCCGGGGTTGGCGATCGGCGTCGGCGGCAGGCCCGGGTTGATGTAGGTGTTGTACTTGTTGGACGCGTCGTCCATGTCGCCCTTGTTGAGGTCCTTGCGGCCCAACGAGTACTGGAGCGTGGTGTCCATGCCGAGCCGGTGGTTGATCTCGCCCCCGGCGGCCAGCCGGTTCTGGATGGTCTTGGCCATCTTGGCGAAGTCCGCCGGGTTGTTGCCCTCACGCTGGAGGATGCTCGCCTCGGTGATCACCTCGTACCCGGTCTTCAGGCCCACCGAGGCGGCCTGGGAGTCCAGGTTGGCGTACTTGTCGGTGGCGTTCTTCACCATCTGCTTCAGCAGGTCCTCGGGCTTCATGCCGTCGGAGATGTTGTAGCGGGTCGGCCAGAGGAAGCCCTCGATCTTGCCGTTGGCGTAGGCCGGCAGGCCGAGGTCGTTGATCTGGGCCTGGGCGACGGCGGCCGTGGCGCCCTTCTGCAGCTTCAGCTTGGTGTCGATCAGCGTGTAGATCTCGGTGGAGTTCTTGCCCTCCGGGATCACGATCGCCGCACCGCCCGCCTGCGCGAGCAGCTCCTTGAGCGCGGCGGCGGCCGGCATCTCCTTCTTCAGGACGTAGAAGCCCGGCTGGACGGAGGTGCACTTGGGTTCGGCCTTGCAGGCGTCGGAGAACGCGTCGACGCTCTTGACCACACCGGTGTTCTTCAGCGCCAGGCCGATCTGCCCGGCGACCGCGTCCTTCTTGACCTCGAACTGGACGGAGCCGGTGCCCTCGCCGGTGAAGTCCGGCGCCGGGCCGAAGTGTTCCTGGTAGAAGCCGTAGCCCCACCAGCCGGCGCCGCCGACGGCGCCGAGCAGCACCACCGCGACCAGCAGGCAGGCGCCGCCGTTGCGGCGGCCCGACTTCTTGCCCTTCTCCTTGCGCTTCTTCTTCGCCTCGCGGGAGTCGTCCTGCTCGGAGAGGAAGCCGCTGTCCTCGGCCTCGGCGTGCCCGTCGAGGTACCCGCCGTCCTCGGGGTGGCCGTCCGCACGGCCGTCCCACTCGTCGGTCCCGGCCTCGGGCGCGCCGCCGACCGGGGCGCCGGACTCCAGCGCGGCGGCCTCGGCCTCCCAGTCGATGCCGTCCGGCCCGGGGCCCGAAGCGGGCGCGGGCGCCGCCTGCGGCCGGGTCTGCTGCTGCGCCGTCTGCTGCTGGGGCGGCACGCCCTGCTGCTGGACACCGGGCTGCTGCTGCATGCCCGGCTGCTGCATGCCGGGCTGTTGCATCCCCGGCTGCTGCATGCCGGGCTGTTGCGCGCCCGGGAACCCCTGCTGCGGGTAGCCCTGCTGCTGCATCGGCTGCTGCTGCATCGGCATCTGCTGTTGCTGCTGCTGCGGGTAACCCTGCTGCTGCATCTGCTGGAACGCCTGCTGCGCGTGCCCCTGCGGCATGAAGCCCTGCTGACCGCCCTGGTACCCCTGCTGCTGGAACGCCTGCGGCATCTGCTGCTGCGGGTAGCCCTGCTGCTGCATCTGCTGCTGGAACACCTGCTGCTGGGGGTACCCCTGCTGCACGTCCCCGTACGGCTGCTGGACCTGCTGGCCCTGCTGGCCCTGCTGCGGGTACTGCTGCTGCCACTGGCCGTCCTGCTGGCCGGGGACCGGCTGTCGGCCGTCGTACCCGGGATCACCGGGGTGCCACGGCTCGCCCTGGGGGGCGTAGCCCCCACCGAGATCGGTCATTGATCCCCTTAACCGACGGTGACGGCCGGCGGATCGGACCGGCCGTCCGGGACGGCATCGTCCCGGCTGAATCTCGAACCGGCGTGCTAGCGCAGCGCCTGGAGGGAGACGTTACCGTACCGCAGCCTTACCCCCACCCGGGCGAACGCACCGTCACCGGGCGGCCTCACGGACGGCACACAAGATCACTACGGAGTCGCCGCACCCGGTCCGGAGGAAGCTCCGGGTGCCGGACCGGGGCCGGAGGCGGAGGCCGAGGCCGAGGCCGAGGCCGGAGCCGACCCGCTCGGCTTCGCCGCCGCCCGGTTGGCGTTGAACTCCGCCACGTTGCGCTGCTGCACGTCGAAGTTGTCGGTGAACCGGGTGTCCCCGGGCTTCACGGTGACGAAGTACAGCCAGTCCCCCGGCGTCGGGTCCAGCGCCGCCATGATCGCCTGCCGCCCCGGGTTGGAGATCGGCGTCGGCGGCAGCCCGGGGTGCAGGTAGGTGTTGTACGGGGAGTCCAACTTGGTCTCGGTCACCGTGGTGTTCAGGGTCGACCGGCCGAGCGCGTAGTTGATCGTGGAGTCCAGTTGCAGCGGCATGTGCTTGGCCAGCCGGTTGTAGATCACCCGGGCCACCTTGCCCATGTCCTCGGTGTTGTCGGCCTCGCCCTGCACCATGCTGGCCACGGTGACCAGCCCGTACACGCTCTGCCCGAGGTTCTGCGCGACGACGTTGGCGTCGTCCCTGGTGAACTCCTTGCCGGCCCGCTCCACCATCTGCTTCAGCAGGTCGATCGCGGTGGTCCCGTCGGTGACGCTGTACGTCGCCGGGAACAGGTAGCCCTCGGGGCTGCCGTTCGTGAAGTCCGGCAGGCCCAGCTCGGCGCCCTGCTCCTGGACGGTGCGCTGGGTGGTGCCGTCGGGCAGGCCGAGCTTCTTGTCGATGGCGGCGTAGATCTGGTAGCCGCGCCAGCCCTCGGGGATGGTCAGGCCGTTGGCGTTGGCCGGGTCGATCAGGATTGCCAGCGCCGCGACGGCCGACATCTTCTGCTTCAGCGTGTACGTCCCGGGCTGGATCCGCCCGGCGGCGGCCGCGCTGCCCTTCGCGGCCCGGGTGAAGGCGAGCGAGCTGGCCACCACCCCGTTGCGGACCAGCGCGGACGCGATCTGGGACAGGCCCGCGCCCTCCGGCACCGAGACCTGGACGCTGCCGGTGCCCTGCCCGGCGAAGTCGGCGGCGGCCGGGGGCTTGCGCTGCGCCTGGAACCACGTGTAGCCGGTCAGCCCGATCCCGCCGAACACCGCGATCAGCGCGAGCGCGGTGAGCCCGCAGGCCAGGCCGTTGCGCCGCCGGTGCGGATCCGGCGCATCGGGGCGCGGGCGGGGCGCGGACGGCGGCCGGCCCTCCGGCTCCAGCACCGGCGCACCCAGGTGTCCGGGGGTGAGCCCGGGGTGGAAGTCCTGGTCGGTCATCGCACGTCCCCTCGACGGTCCCAGATCACTCCGGATCGACCACAATCGATCCGGAACGGCATCGGAAACGGCCCCGCCGCCTACCGCTACACCGAGGCGCGGCTCACCGAGGTCGCCCGGCTCCTGCTCGACGGGATCGACGAGGACACGGTCGATTTCCGCGCCTCCTACAACGGCGAGAAGGAGGAGCCGATCGTCCTGCCGGCGGCCTTCCCGAACCTGCTCGCCAACGGCAGCCAGGGCATCGCGGTCGGCATGGCGACCTCGATCCCGCCGCACAACGCGGCCGAACTCTGCGACGCGGCGCTCTACCTGATCCAGAACCGCGAGGCGACCTCCGAGCAGCTCTGCACCTTCGTGCAGGGGCCGGACTTCCCCACTGGCGGCATCCTGATCGACAGCCCGGAGACCATCCGCGAGGCCTACCGCACCGGCCGCGGCGGTTTCCGCGTGCGGGCGCGCTGGGCCAAGGAGGATCTCGGGCGCGGCACCTGGAACATCGTCGTCACCGAGATCCCCTACGGCGTGCCGAAGGCCCGGCTCATCGAGAAGCTCGCGGATCTGCTCCAAGAGAAGAAGCTGCCGCTGCTCGCCGACGTGCGCGACGAGTCGGCCGAGGACGTGCGGGTCGTGCTGGAGCCGCGCTCGCGCTCGGTCGATCCGGTCATGCTGATGGAATCGCTGTTCCGGCTCTCCGAGCTGGAGGCGCGGGTGCCTTTGAACCTCAACGTCCTCGTCGGCGGCGTCGTGCCGCGCGTCATCGGACTGGCCGAGTGCCTGCGGGAATGGGTCGATCACCGCCGCGTCGTGCTCCAGCGTCGCTCGCGCTACCGCCTCGGCCAGATCGAGCGCCGCCTCGAGATCCTGGGCGGCCTGCTCATCGTCTATCTCGACCTCGACGAGGTGATCCGCATCATCCGCGAGGAGGACGAGCCGAAGGCCAGCCTCATGGCCCGGTTCGAACTCACCGAGGTCCAGGCCAACGCCATCCTCGACACCCGCCTGCGCTCCCTGCGCAAGCTGGAGGAGATGGAGCTGAAGCGCGAGTTCGACGCGCTGACCCTGGAAAAGGCCGGGATCGAGGAATTGCTGGCGTCCGAGAAGCTGCAATGGACCGACATCACCCGGCAGATCCGCGCGGTGAAGAAGACCTTCGGGCCCGAGACCAAGCTGGGCAAGCGCCGCACCACCCTGGAGAATCCGCCCGACACCGCCGGCATCGACTTCACCGCCGCCATGGTCGAGCGCGAGCCGATCACCGTGATCCTGTCGGAGAAGGGCTGGGTGCGCGCCCTCAAGGGTCACGTCACCGATCTGTCAGGCGTCGCCTTCAAGGGCGACGACACCCTCAAGGTCTCGTTTCTCAGCGAAACGACGGCCAAGATCCTGCTGCTCGCCTCGAACGGCAAGGTCTTCACATTGGAAGCCTCGAAGCTGCCCGGCGGGCGCGGCTTCGGTGATCCGGTGCGGCTGATGGTGGATCTCGACGACGGCACCGAGATCGTCGCAGCTCTGCCCTACAAGCCGGAGAGCCGGCTGCTGATCGCCGGCTCGGACGGGCGCGGCTTCATCGCGCCCTCCGACGCGCTGGTCGCCAACACCCGCAAGGGCAAGGCGATCCTCGGTCTCGACGAGGGAGCGAGCGCGGTGCTGCTGGTCCCGGCCGAGGGCGACCACATCGCCGTCTGCTCGTCGGACAAGCTGATGCTGGTCTTCCCGGCCTCCGAGGTGACGGAACTCGGCCGCGGCAAGGGCGTGCGCCTGCAGCGCTGCCGCCAGAGCCGGCTCACGGACGCCTGCGTCTTCACCCTGGCCGAGGGGCTGCCCTGGCGCGACGGCGCCGGTCAGCGGCTCGCTCAAAGCGCGATGCTGGAGAAGTGGATGGGCCACCGGTCCGATGCCGGGACGCTGATGACCCGCAGCTTCCCGAAGTTCGAGCGGTTCGGGAAGTAGTTTTTGGGGAGTCGGCGGTGTCCTCTGGGAGGCCGCCCATCGGTCTTATCGAACGACGAACCGCCTCATGACGCGCTCTCCGTCATTGCGAGGCGGAGCCGAAGCAATCCAGCGCTCCGCACCATCTGGAGAGGTCGCGCTACTGGATCGCTTCGCATCCACTCGCGATGACGGCGTATCGCCGAACCTGCATCGATCAGTCGGAAGTCGTAGGATGCCTATCGCCGCCGGAACTGCTGGCCGCCGCGCTGGGGCGGACGCGGACCGGTCGGGCCACGCTCGTCCTTGTGGCGGAACACCAGACGGCCCTTCTCCAGGTCGTAGGGGGACATCTCGACGGTGACGCGGTCGCCGGCCAGGGTCTTGATGCGGTTCTTCTTCATCTTGCCGGCAGTGTAGGCCACGATCTCGTGACCCTGATCGAGCTGCACGCGGTAGCGCGCGTCCGGCAGGATCTCGACGACCAAGCCGTCGAACTGCATCAATTCC
>NZ_JBEORY010000020.1:0-134801 GCF_040302665.1 Kitasatospora sp. NPDC097691
CCGTCCTGGACCGCATGCGCCGCTTCGACGCCAAGGGCCGCACCAGCTAGAGCCACACCCAGCCAGGGCCCGACAGCCCGAGGTCCCGAAGCCCGCTCACCGACCCTTCCCAGGACACCCCATGTATCGCACCGCACTGCGCAACGTGCTGGCCCACAAGGGCCGACTGCTCATGACGGCGCTGGCCGTCATGCTCGGCACCGCCTTCGTGGCGGGCACCATGGTCTTCTCCGACACCTTCGGCAAGGCCATGCGGGACAGCAACTCCAAGAGCTACTCGGACGTCTCGGTCCAGGTGGTGGACCAGGCGGCCGGCTCCGGCGCGAGCGCCAAGCAGAAGAGCGAGAGCGGCTCCGCCGCGCTCACCGACGCCACCCTCCGGCAGCTGGCCGCCCTGCCGGGCACCGCCGGCGCGCGCGGCGTGGTGAGCGGCTTCACCGGCGTGGCCGACCGCAAGGGCAACCTGATCGGCCAGTTCTGGGCCGCCAAGGGCGCCAACTTCGCCCCCGGCCAGGACGGCAAGGACCCGCGCTACCCGATGGCCGAGGGCCAGGGCCCGAAGAACGCCAAGGAGATCGCGCTCGACCGCAGGACCGCCGACAAGGCGGGCTACAAGGTCGGCGACACCGTGCGGGTGGCCGCCAACGGCCCGGTGATCGAGGCGAAGCTCACCGGTGTCTTCACCACCGACGACCCGGTGGTGAACACCGGCGGCACGCTCACCCTGTTCGACAAGGCCACCGCCCAGCAGCTGCTCCTGGAGCCCGGCCGCTACAGCGGCGTCGTGCTCACCGCCAGGCCCGGCACCTCCGAGGACGCGTTGCTCGCCCAGGTCCGGCCCACGGTGCCGTCCGGCAGTCAGTTCGACGTCGAGACCGGTGCCAAGCTCAAGGCCGACGAGCAGAGCATGATCGCCAAGGGCACCGACAACATGCGCACGATGCTGCTGGTCTTCGCCGGCATCTCGCTCTTCGTCGGCATCTTCATCATCGCCAACACCTTCACCATGCTGGTCGCCCAGCGCACCAAGGAGCTCGCGCTGCTGCGGGCCGTCGGAGCCAGCCGCAAGCAGGTCACCCGCTCGGTGCTGGTCGAGGCCCTGGTGATCGGCACGGTCTCGGCGGTGGCCGGTCTGGCCGCGGGCGTCGGGATCGGCGCGGGGATGCAGTCCCTGATCGTCGGTCTGAACGAGAACATGCCGAGCGGCGCCCTGGTGATCAAGCCGCTGACCGTCGCGGTGACCCTCGTGGTCGGCGTCGTGGTGACGGTGCTGTCGGCGCTGCTGCCGGCCCTGCGTGCCGCCCGGATCGCCCCGGTGGCCGCGATGAGCAGCGGCGACCAGCCGGCCTCCCAGAAGAGCCTGATCGTCCGCAACACCATCGGCTCGCTGCTCGCCGCCGGCGGTCTGGCCCTGATCGGCTACGGCGCCTCCACCGGCAGCACCGACGGCCGGTTGCCGGTCGGCCTGGGCGCGTTCCTGGCCCTGATCGGCGTGTTCGTCCTGCTGCCGCTGCTCTCCCGCCCGGTGGTGGCCCTGATCGGCCCGCTGCTGCGCGGCCTCGGCGGGACACCCGGCAAGCTGGCCCAGCAGAACGCGGTGCGCAACCCGCGCCGGACGGCGGCCACCGCCGCGGCGCTCACCATCGGCCTGACCCTGGTCAGCGGCCTCACCGTGATCGGCGCCTCGGTGACCGACGTGGTGGACCGGGCCGTCACCAGCTCGATGAAGGCCGACTACATCGTCTCGACCGCCAACGGCATGACCCTCTCCGACCAGGTGCCCGCGCAGATCGCCAAGGCACCCGGGGTGGCGGCCTCCTCGCCGATGACCACCGCGTACTGGCAGCTCGACGGCACCGGCAGGTCGATCACCGGCCTGGACACGGCGACCTTCGACCAGCTGGTCGACATCGAGCTGACCAGCGGGTCCGCCGCCGCACTCGGCAAGGGCCAGCTGCTGGTGGACGAGGACGTCGCCAAGAAGTCCAACGTCACCACCGGCTCGACCATGGCCGTCTCCTACCCGGACGACTCCAAGGGGCAGCTCACCGTCGGCGGCGTGTACAAGACGGGCGGCATGCTCGGCCCGGCCCTGCTGGCCAACAGCGAGATCGCCAAGCACGACCCGAAGCCGTACGTCTCCGACGTCCTGGTCAAGGGCAAGGACGGCGCCACCGACACGCTCAAGCAGTCGCTCAAGGACGCCACCGGCGCCAACCCGGTGATCGAGGTGAAGTCCAGGCAGGACGTCCGCGACGGCTTCAGCCAGACCATCACCTTCGCGCTGAACCTGATGTACGGCCTGCTGGGCATGGCGGTCCTGATCGCGATCCTGGGCGTGATCAACACGCTGGCGATGTCGGTCTTCGAGCGCAAGCGCGAGATCGGGATGCTGCGGGCGATCGGCCTGGACCGCCGGGGCATCAAGCGGATGGTCCGTCTGGAGTCCGTGGTGATCTCGCTGTTCGGCGCCGGCATCGGCCTGGCCCTCGGGTGCTTCATCGCCTGGGCGATCAACGGCACCCTGAAGTCCAGCCTGGCCGGACTGACCACCGTCCTGCCATACGGCCAGCTGGCGCTGTTCCTGGCGCTCGCCGGATTGGTGGGCCTGGTGGCCGCGATCTGGCCGGCCCGCCGGGCGGCCGGGCTGGACATCCTGTCGAGCATCAAGACCGACTGACCCGGGACGCGCGGAGAGCCCCTGCCGGAGGATTCCGGCAGGGGCTCTCGTACTGCTGTACTCCGCCCGGTCACAGGGCCGGCTGAGCACCACGGAGGTCGTGGTCCGGCAACGCTGCCGGGCGGAGGGCCTCCGACTCATACCCCGGTGCTCCCACACCGGGGTCTCAGTCGCTTACTTGCTCGCGAGTTCCTTGTCGGCGGCCGGCTTGGCGGCCTCGACGGGCTTGGTGGGCGGGGTGACCTCCTGGATCGGAAGCTGCGGCTTCTCCATCTGGGAGAGGCCGACCATCTCGCGCTTCAGGAACATCGCGAGGGTCCAGTCGGTGAAGACGCGGACCTTGCGGTTGAAGGTCGGCACCATCGCGCCGTGGTACAGGCGGTGGAACCACCAGGCCGGACGGCCCTTCAGCTTGTACTTGCCGAAGAGGATCGCGACGCCCTTGTGCAGGCCGAGACCGGCGACCGCACCGAGGTTCTTGTGCTTGTACTCCTTCTGCGGGAAGCCGCGCATGCCGGAGATCACGTTGTCGCCGAGGACGACGGCCTGACGGCAGGCGTGCTGCGCGTTCGGCGGGCACCAGGCGCCCTCGCCGGAGGCGAGGTCCGGGACCTGGGCGTTGTCGCCGGCGGCCCAGACGTAGTCGAAGCCCTGGACCTGGAGGGTCGGCGCGGTGTCGACGTGGCCGCGCGGGCCCAGCGGCAGGCCGAACTCGGCCAGCACCGGGTTCGGCTTCACGCCGGCCGTCCACACGATGGTGGAGGCGTCCATCTCCATGCCGTTCTTCAGCACGACGTGGCCGTCGACGCAGGAGTCCATCGAGGTCTCGATGTAGACCTCGATGTTGCGCTCTTCGAGCTTCTCCTTGGTCCACAGACCGAGGTCCGGGCCCATCTCCGGGAGGATGCGGTTGGCGGCCTCGACCACGACGAAACGCATGTCGTCGCGGCTGACGGTCCGGTACAGCTTGGACGCGTCGCGCGCCATGTCCTCGATCTCGGCGATCGTCTCGATGCCGGCGAAGCCACCGCCGATGACGACGAAGGTCAGGGCCTTGCGGCGGACCTCCTCGTCCGTGGTGGACTCGGCCTTGTCGAGCTGGGCCATGACGTGGTTGCGGAGGCCGATGGCCTCCTCCACCGTCTTCATGCCGATGCCGTTCTCCGCCAGACCCGGGATCGGGAAGGTGCGGGAGACCGAGCCGGTCGCGACGACCAGGTACTCGAAGGGCAGCTCGTAGCTGTCGCCGGCCGCCGGCTGGATGGTGGCGACCTTGCGGGCGTGGTCGATGCCGGTGACGGACCCGGTCAGCACCTCCGCCTGCTTGAGGGCGCTGCGCAGCGGCGCGACGAGGTTGCGGGGCGCGACGTTGCCGCCGGCCGCCTCGGGGAGGAAGGGCAGGTACGTCATGTACGACCGCGGGTCCACGACCGTGACGGTCGCTTCGCCGTAGCGCATCTTCTTGAGGATGCGCATCGCGGCATACAGGCCGACGTAACCACCGCCGACAATGAGGATGCGAGGACGCTCCGTGGTGCTCATATCCGAAAGTATCCAGCACCGTCCGGAGCAGCCTTCGTGAGCCCGGTCACAAGCTCACGGACCCCCCGTGCTACACTGCGCGGCCACAAAACCGGCACCCACGCACACGCTCACAGCCCTTCGCGCCCCCTCGTGAACATACGCCGGAGTGCCACCCTGCTGAGCAGCAACGATCCGTACAGGGCCCGGGTTCCCGCGCGCGATTTTGATTTTCAAACCCCGAACGAGCCCTGACCTGCGATCCAGCGGGCCTCACCACCGAGAGGCCTTCGGTCCCACAATTCGGACGTAGCGGGCGAGCCGGTGCGACGAATGGCCGGGTCGTCATGTGAAGAAATTCACGAACCTTTTCGCACGGGCCCGGGCGCGCCCCGGCCCCGGCTCCCCGGAAGGGGCGCCGGGGCCGGTCGGGTAAGCCCTGCCGGGGGTCAGGAGGCGATACCCCAGGCGATGCCGTCCAGGATGTCGTGCTCGCTCACGACCACCTCGGCGGCACCGGTCCGCTCCATGATCTCCAGCAGCTCCAGCGCCCCGGCCGCGATCACGTCCACCCGGCCCGGGTGCATCGACGGGATGGCCGCGCGCTCGGCGTGGGTCGCGGCCAGCAGCTCGCGGGCGATCTCGGCGACCCGCTCCCGGCCGATGCGCGAGTGGTGGATCGCCGCCGAGTCGTAGTCCGGCAGGTCCTGGGCGATCGCGGACACCGTGGTGACCGTCCCGGCCAGGCCCACCAGGGTGGCCGCGCCGGTCAGCGGGACGACCTCCTCGGCCTTGTCCAACTCGGCCCGCACATGCGCCCGGGCCTCGGCGATCTGCTCCGCGGAGGGCAGCTCGGCGCCGCCGAAGTGCCGCTCGGTGAGCCGCACGCAACCGATGTCCACCGAGCGGGCCGCCTGCACCTCGTCCACGCCGAGCACGAACTCGGTCGAGCCGCCACCGAGGTCGAACACCAGGTAGGGGGCGGGGAACTGACCTCCGGTCAGCTCCTTGGTGGCGCCCAGGAAGGACAGTCGCGCCTCCTCCTCGCCGCTCACCACCTCGGGCTCGACGCCCAGGACGTCGCGCACGCCCTTGACGTACTCGTCGCTGTTCTCGGCGTCCCGGGAGGCGCTGGTGGCGACGAAGCGCACCCGCTCCGGGCCGACGCCGAAGCCGGAGATGATCTCCTGGTACTCCCGGCAGGCCGCGAAGGTGCGGGCCAGCGCGTCCGGGTGCAGCCGGCCGGTCTGGTCCACGCCCTGGCCCAGCCGGTTGACGATCATCCGGCGGTCGAGGTCGGTGATCTCCCCGGTCTCCGGGTCCAGGTCGGCGACCAGCAGCCGGATCGAGTTGGTGCCGCAGTCGATCGCGGCGACGCGGGTCATGGTCACTGCGACTCCTGCTGCCCGCCGGTGTCCTCGGCCGGCCCGTCCTCGGCCGGCTCCTGCGCAGCCCGCTTCTTGGCGGCGCGCTGGGCGGTCTTCTGCTGCTTGGCGGCGATCACGGCCTCGTGGTCCTGGTCCTTGGCGCGGTTGCGGGCGACCCGCTCACCGGCCGCCCGGACCTCCTCCGGGGAGACGCACGGGCCCTTGGCCCACCAGTCCTCCAGCATGCCGATCGCCTCGTCGCCGAGCGGGTTGACGCCCTCGCCGGCCGCCAGCGAGTGGCCGACCAGCACGTGCAGGCACTTCACCCGGTCCGGCATGCCGCCGGCGCTCGGGAAGCCCTCCAGCACCTCGATCGCGTCGCGCCGGGCGATGTAGTCCTCGTGCGCCTTCTGGTAGGCGGCGGCCAGCTCCGGGTCCTCGGCGAGCCGGGCGCTCTGGTCCTTCATGACGCCTTCCGCCTCCAGGGTGCCGATCAGCGAGGCGGCCTTGGGGCAGGTCAGGTAGTACAGCGTCGGGAACGGCGTGCCGTCCGGCAGGCGCGGAGCCGTCTCCACGACGTCCGGGTTGCCGCAGGGGCAGCGGTGCGCCACACCGCGCAGGCCGCGCGGCACCCGGCCGAGCTGGGCGGCGATGGCCGCGACGTCGGCGTCGGAGACGGCGGGGTGGTTCTCAGTGGTCATGGGGGGAGGTGTCTCCAACGGGGGACGGTGGGAGCGGAAGGGGGGTGCCGGGGGCCGGCGCGGCCGTGTCGGCGGCGTCGACCGAGTCCCAGATGCTGGTGTACCAGGGCTTGGCGGCCGTCGCCTGACCGGCGGCCACCCCGGTGGCGGGGGCGCCGGCGGCGGACGAGGAGGGCTTGGCGGAAGCCTGGCCGGCCGGGTCCACCGCGATGTACGGGGTCTCCCCCGGCACCGCGTAGTGCAGCCGGGCGCGCGCCTGCGCCTTGACGTACTCCGGGTCCTGCCAGCGGGCCCTGTCCCGGCGCAGCTGCTCGACCTGCTGGCGCACGCGGTCGGCCTTCGCCCGCTGGGCGGAGATCTCGGCGCGCTGGGAGATGATCTGCCGCGTCGGGTAGGCGAGGATCGCCACCAGCGAGCACAGCACCAGGACGAGGACGGTCGCCCGGCTCGTGAACCGAGGCCGGGCCGCCAAGCCCGGGATCCTCCAGCCTGCCATCTCCCGTATCCCCTCCTGGTCGCGACGGTGCCCCGCCGTCCACCCTACGGGGTGAACGGCGGGGCACCGGTCAGGCTGGCGCTGGCGCGGGTGCTCAGCCCTCGTGCTTGAAGCGCGGGAAGGCGCCGCGGCCGGCGTACTCGGCGGCGTCGTCGAGGATCTCCTCGATGCGCAGCAGCTGGTTGTACTTGGCGACGCGCTCGGAGCGGGCCGGGGCACCGGTCTTGATCTGGCCGCAGTTGGTGGCGACGGCCAGGTCGGCGATGGTGACGTCCTCGGTCTCGCCGGAGCGGTGCGACATCATGCAGCGGTAGCCGTTGCGCTGGGCGAGCTCGACGGCGTCCAGGGTCTCGGTCAGCGAGCCGATCTGGTTCACCTTCACCAGCAGCGCGTTGGCGGTGCCGGTCTCGATGCCCTTGGCCAGGCGGGCCGGGTTGGTGACGAACAGGTCGTCGCCGACCAGCTGGACCTTGTCGCCCAGCTTGACGGTCATGGCCTTCCAGCCCTCCCAGTCGGACTCGTCCAGCGGGTCCTCGATGGAGACCAGCGGGTAGGCGGCGACCAGCTCGGCGTAGTACTCGATGAGCTCGTTGGCCGTGAGGGCCTTGCCCTCGAACTGGTAGGCGCCGTCCTGGTAGAACTCGGAGGCGGCGACGTCCAGGGCCAGCGCGACGTCACGGCCGGGCACGTAGCCGGCCTTCTGGATGGCCTCGGTGATCAGGTCCAGGGCCTCGCGGTTGCTGTCCAGGTTCGGCGCGAAGCCGCCCTCGTCGCCCAGGCCGGTGGACAGGCCGCGCTCCTTCAGCACGCCCTTGAGGGTGTGGTAGACCTCGACGCCCCAGCGGACGGCCTCGGAGAAAGACTCCGCGCCGATCGGGGCGATCATGAACTCCTGGA
This sequence comes from Kitasatospora sp. NPDC097691, assembly GCF_040302665.1. Taxonomy (NCBI): domain Bacteria; kingdom Bacillati; phylum Actinomycetota; class Actinomycetes; order Kitasatosporales; family Streptomycetaceae; genus Kitasatospora; species Kitasatospora sp. NPDC097691. The sequence continues at coordinate 7,663 of NZ_JBEORY010000020.1, forward strand.
TGTCGACGTTGGAGTCCGCGTGCGAGCCGCCGTTGAGGATGTTCATCATCGGGACCGGCAGGACGTGCGCGTTCGGGCCGCCCAGGTAGCGGAACAGCGGCAGGTCGCTGGCCTCGGAGGCGGCGTGCGCGACGGCCAGCGAGACGCCGAGGATGGCGTTGGCGCCGAGCGAGGACTTGTCCGGGGTGGCGTCCAGGTCCAGCATGGCCTGGTCGATCAGGCGCTGCTCGGTGGCGTCGTAGCCGACCAGCTCCGGGCCGATCTGCTCGATGACGGCGAGGACGGCCTTCTCCACGCCCTTGCCGAAGTAGCGGTTCTTGTCGCCGTCGCGCAGCTCCAGGGCCTCGAAGGCACCGGTGGAGGCACCCGACGGGACAGCGGCACGACCCGTGCTGCCGTCGTCGAGGCCGACCTCGACCTCGACCGTGGGGTTGCCGCGGGAGTCGAGGATCTCACGGGCTACGACGACATCGATGGACGGCACGAGGCATCTCCTTGCGGAAGCAGGGTCCCGCTGACGGTGACGCTGTCGGCGGGACGATTGCGGAGTCGTTACGGACCAGAGCCTAACCGCCCGGGCTCTCCAGGCCACGTCGGCCTCGGTCCCGTCTCAGCGTGTGGCCCCACTACCCACCGGTAGTTCACCTGCTTGTCCCAGCTTGTCCCACCGGAGCGGGCGAATGCGGACGAAGGGGGCCGGTGGGACCGACCCCCCTCTGCGCACCCCGGGCACCGGACCGGTGCCGGTGCGGACGGGCTCAGCCGAGGTGCAGGACCTGGCCGGGCATGATCAGGTCCGGGTCACCGCCGACCGTGCCGCGGTTGCCGTCGTAGAGCGCGTGCCAGCCGCCGGACACGCCCTGGGCGGTGGCGATCGACGACAGGGTGTCGCCGGAGCGGACGGTGTAGTCGTGACCGGTCTGCGCGGCCGGGGCCGGCTGGGCGGCCTGCGGGGCCGCGTGCTTGGGGGCGTACTGCTGCGCCGACTGGTCGACGGGCTTCTCGGCCCGGTCGGGCGCGGCGTGCTTCGGGGCCTGCTTCTGGACGGGCTTCTCGACCGGCTTCTGCACCGGCTTCTCGGCCGGCTTCTGGGCCTGGCGCTTGGGCGTCTGCTGCTGCGGGGCGGACTGCGGCTTGGCGTCCGAGGAGGTGTCGACGGACGCCGGGGCGCCGCCCTTGGTCAGACCGGCCTTGACGGAGCAGACCGGCCAGGCGCCGGGGCCCTGCGCGGCGAGCACCTTCTCGGCGACCGAGATCTGCTGCGCCTTGCTGGCCTGGTTGGCCTGCGCCGCGTACGACGTGCCGCCGTACGCCTTCCACGTGCTGGAGGTGAACTGCAGGCCGCCGTAGTAGCCGTTGCCGGTGTTGATGCTCCAGTTGCCCCCGCTCTCGCACTGGGCGACGGAGTCCCAGGTGGAGACCGGGGCGGCGGAGGCGCCGGTGGCGGTGAGGAGCGGCATCGCGAGTCCGACGCCGGCCACACCGGCGACGGCGATGGCCTTCTCGGCCTGGGTGCGACGACGGTGACGGCCAGTTCCAACGAACAGCATGAAGAGGTCCCTCTCCGCACGCCTGCGAGGTGAGCTGTCGGGTTCGGACCGGGAGGTGGCCCGGCCGCCGTGCGCGGAAACGATTCCGCTCGGGCGGCTTCACCCCAAGCCGTCGAGGAACGGCAACAAACCTGGTTCCCCCGCCCCTGCCCAGGGTTCTGGTCGGTTTCCCGTGACGCGGCGGGCAGGATTCGGCGTTCCGCGCACGAGGTCCGCAGCTGCGAACTCCAGGGAGAGTAGACAGATCTTCAGACCGATCACAAGCTCATATCACAGATATCACACAGAAATTACGGCGCGTGTCCGATCGCCTACCAACGGCGCCACTATGTCCGCATTGATGGGCGTTCACGCCCCGTTGGAAGCCTGCCGGGCGACGTTCCGTCAGCACGTTTCCCGGCGTTTCGTCACCTCTTGTCAGTTCGCCGGGGGCGCGGAAGGAGCGTGCGGAGGCGTATGCGGGGAGCGGCTCTCCGGAGTGAATTCGACCGGGAGTTCCCGCAGGCCACGCATGATCAGACCGCCCCGCCAGCGCAGATTCTCCGGGCTTTCCGCGAGCTGCAGATCGGGCAGCCGGGAAAGCAGCGTGGCCAGGGCGGCGCGCCCCTCCAAACGGGCCAGCGGGGCACCGATGCAGTAGTGGATGCCGTGCCCGAACCCCAGGTGGGGATTGTCCGCCCGGGCCAGGTCCAGGGTGTTCTCGTCCGCGAACCGGTCCGGATCGCGGTCCGCGGCGGCCAGCACCACCAGCACCGGATCGCCGACCGGGATGTCCACCCCGCCGATGGTCACCGGCCGTGTCGCGAACCGCCAGGTCGCCAGCTCCACCGGCCCGTCGTAGCGCAGGAGTTCCTCGATGCCCGTCTCCAGCAGCGCGCTCTCCCCGCGCGCCACCGACTCCTGCAGCAGCCGGCGCTGGCCCGGGTTGCGCAGCAGCGCGTACGTCCCGTTGCCGATCAGGTTCACGGTCGTCTCGAAGCCCGCGAAGAGGAGGATGAAGGCCATCGCCGCGGCCTCGTTCTCGGTCAGGTGCTCACCGTGGTCGCTCGCGCGGATCAGGCCCGAGATCAGGTCGTCCCCGAGGTCCGCGCGCTTGCGGTGGATCAGCTCCAGCAGGTACGCCCGCATCCGCTTCACCGCCCGTCCCACGCCGCCGCGTTGGCTGCCGCCGTGTCCCGGTTTCGTGTGTCGCAGCATCATCCCGGCCCAGTCGCGGAAGTCGTCCTGGTCCTCGGCCGGCACGCCCAGCATGTCGCAGATCGCGTAGATGGGGAGCGGGAAGGCGAACTCGTGGATCAGGTCCGCCGAGCCGCGCTGCGCGAAGCCGTCGATCAGCCGGTCGGTGAGCTGCTGCACCCGCGGCTCGAACTCGGCCACCCGGCGTGGGGTGAACGCCTTCGACACCAGCCGGCGCAACCGGGTGTGGTCCGGCGGGTCGATGTTCAGCAGGTGCGTCATCAGGTCCGCCTGCCGCTCCCCCGGAATGCCCACCCGGCCGGTGCGGTGCGCCTGCTCGCTGTGGTGCGCCGGGTTCTTCGACAGCCGGGCGTCCGCGAGCGCCTGCCGGGCGTCCGCGTACCTGGTCACCAGCCAGGCCTCGACACCGCTCGGCAGCGTGGTGCGGTGCACCGGGGCGTGCTCGCGCAGCCAGGCGTAGGCGGGGTACGGATCGGCGGCGAACTCCCAGGTGAACAGCTGCGGAGCAGCGTCGGCGGGCTGGGCGGCGGCGGGCCGGGCGGGGTCGGCGGTCGGGGCGGCGGCGGGCCGGGCGGGGTCGGGCTGAGCTGGCATGGGTCGACCGTATCCGGTGGGTGCGCTCCCCCTCCGCCGGCGGCTCACGACCCCCGTGACAACGGCGCACGACGGGCGCGCCAACACTCCGTGGACGACCCGTGGACGGTCCGTGGACAGCTCTTGGACAGGTCTTGGCCGGACGGCGGGCGTGAGCCTGGTCACCTGAGGGGTAATCCCTGTTGCGGAGGGTCAGGTCGTGCCTACGATCCTCCGCAGTACGCGTGGGCGCCGGTGCGGTGTCGCCCACAGGGAGGAGCAGACCATGCGGGTCAGCGGGTCAGTCGTCGTCATCGCGGTACTGGACGGCGGGTCGGGCGCCGACCTCGCCCGCCGGTTCGCCGCGGCCGGCACCGTCGGAATGCTGATCGCCGACCAGCACGTCGGCATCGCCGAGGACCTCGCCGCCGAACTCGACCGGCCGGGCTGCCCCGTCGTCGGCGTCTCCGGCGACATCCGCCGCCCCAGCGACGTCGCCGCCCTCGTCGACACCGCGGAGAAGCACCTCGGGCCGATCGACCTGTTCGCCGTCGCCGGCCCGGACGGCGAGCGGATCGTCTCCCTCGCCGACCTGCCCGACCACCTCGACCTGGAACGACTCGCCGAACTCGTCTTCCTCGTCGGCGAGGCCATCGGCGAACTCGTCCCGCCGCAGCGGCGCCCCGTGGAGAGCACCGCCACGGCGGCCTGAGCGCCCTACTCCCCGTCCGGCTCCCCGCCGGGCTCCCCGTCCGGCTTGAGGCCCTCGGCCGCGCGCACCGCGTCCCGGTAACCGCGCGCGGCCGAGCGCAGCGCCGCGTCCACGTCCACCCCGGCGTCGTGCGCCCGCTGCGCCACCGCGAGCAGCAGTCGGCCCGCCGACTCCGCGGTCAGCTCGGCCGGCAGCTCGTACGGCTCGTCCGGCATCCCCGCGAAGCCGGACCGGCGCACCCGCGACACCAGCTTCGCCGCGTACGCCAGCGAGGGCAGCCCGGCCGGCACGCCGTCCAGCACCGACTCGCGGTCCGCCTTCTCCGCGGCCTTCAGCTGCTCCCAGTTCGCCTCCACCTCGGCGGCGCCGTCGGCCTCGACGTCCCCGAAGACGTGCGGGTGCCGGTACATCAGCTTCTCGACGATGTCCCCCGCCACGTCGTCGATCGAGAACGCCTCGGTCGGGTGCTCCTCGGCGATCCGGGAGTGGAAGAACACCTGGAGCAGCACGTCGCCCAGCTCCTCCCGGAGCGTCCCCCGGTCCCCCTCCTCGATCGCCTCGACCAGCTCGTACGCCTCCTCGACCAGGTACTTCACCAGGCTCTCGTGCGTCTGCTCGGCGTCCCACGGGCAACCGCCCGGCGAGCGGAGCCGGTCCATCACCGTCGCCAGGTCGAGCAGCCGCGCTCCCGGCAGGTCGTACGAACCCGGCAGCACCTCGATCTCCGGCACCTCACCGGCCCGCTCCACCGCGAGCCGCGCCAGCGCGTCCGTCAGCCCCGGATCCCCGTCCGGGCTGCCGAGCCACACCGTCGCCCCGGCCCCGGCGGGCTGCTCGGTCAGCAGCCGCGCCAACGCGGGCGCCGACCCGGCCGCCACCACCTCCACCACGACCCCGGCCTGCCGCACCGCCGCGACCTGCGGATGCCCCTCGTCCGCCACCAGCACCCGCCCGGCCGCCCGCAACGCCTCCCACGCCGGCCACGCCAGCAACCCGGGAGCCACCCGGTGGGTCGTGGTCAGCAGAATCAACTTGGCACCGGGAACATTCGTCGTCACACCCCCGAACCTACCCGCCCACCCCCACCCCCTGCGGCCCTCGTCCCACCCGCCCCACCACTCCCGGAGGCCCGGGGACGGCCGGGCCGACGCACCCCGCGCACCGGACCCGGGGCAGCCCTGCGGCCGGGCGACAGCGCCGAGCCCAGCGGCTCCCCGCTCCCAGGCGCACCGCCGGAAGCAGGGGCTCGGAACTGCGGCCGTCGGCTTTCCGGGGAGTGTCATGAATTCGGTGGACACCCTGATCAAGGGAGACACTGATGAGCTCGCTGGTGGATCACCAGATCGGGGCGGTTCCTGACGGATCGGTTTCGTCGGAGCCGGAAACGGCCGATGCCTTGGGCATGGGGCCGAGGAAGAATACTGGCGGATCGGATGTGGTTGCGTCGGTCGCCGAGCTGGCGGCTGAGCAGGCCAGGGCCGGCGGGATGCAGCTGCTCGGTGAGGGCGGGTTGCTCCAGCAGCTCACCCGGCACTTGCTCCAGGAAGCCCTGGAGGCCGAGATGGACGAGCACCTGGCCGGCACCGCGGAGCCCGGCCGTTCGTCCCGCAGGGGAGGCAACGCCCGCAACGGCTACCGGATGAAGACGGTGATGACCGAGGCCGGCCCGATCACCCTTGAGATCCCCCGGGATCGGGCCGGGACCTTCGAGCCGAAGGTCCTGCCCAGGCACGCACGCCGGACCGAGGGCCTGGACGCCCTCGTCGTGTCGCTGACCGCCAAGGGCCTGACCTCGGGCGAGATCGTCGCGCACCTGGCCGAGGTCTACGGCATGACCACCAGCAAGGAGACCGTCTCGACCATCACCGACCGGGTCCTGGACGGCATGGCCGACTGGCGCACGCGTCCCCTCGACCCGGTCTATCCGGTGCTGTTCGTGGACGCCGTGAACATCAAGGTCCGCGACGGACAGGTCGCCAACCGGCCCGTCTACGTGGTCCTGGGCGTGACCGCCGACGGCTACCGCGACATCCTGGGACTGTGGACCTCGGGCGGCGGCGAGGGCGCGAAGTACTGGCAGTCCGTCCTGACCGAGATCAAGAACCGCGGTGTGAAGGACTGCCTGATCCTGGTCTGCGACGGCCTGACCGGCCTGCCCGAGGCGGTCGCCCAGGTCTGGCCACAGACCGTGGTCCAGACCTGCATCGTCCACCTGCTGCGGAACTCGTTCCGTTACACGTCCAAGCGGGACTGGGCAGCCGTGGCCCGCGACCTCAAGCCCGTCTACACCGCACCGAACGAGGCCGCGGCGCTGGAGCGGTTCGCCGAGTTCACGGCCGCCTGGGAGGCGAACTACCCGGCGGTGGTGAAACTCTGGGAGAGAGCCTGGCCCGAGATGGTCCCCTTCCTCGCCTTCGACACCGAGATCCGGAAGATCATCTGCACCACCAACGCCATCGAGAGCCTCAACTCCCGCTACCGCAGGGCCGCCAGCGCCTGCGGCCACTTCCCCAACGAGCAGGCCGCACTCAAACGGCTCTACCTCGCAACCCTCGCCCTCGACCCCACCGGACGCGGCCGGCAACGCTGGAGCAACCGCTGGATGGGCGCTCTGAATGCCTTCGACATGGCCTTCGACGGCCGCCTGTCAGCCGGACGGGCGTAGGCCAACCGGCCCACACCCGAAAGGCAAGATCAACAGCTAGTCCAACCGGGTGTCGTACACCGGAATCCTGATAGTCCCGCTTTCCGATCCCGCCTTGCGGTGGGCTCCCGAAGACTGGCGCCGCACCGGCCCCGGGGGTGGGCGAGGCGAGGATTCCGCAGGACCTCGGCGGACACGATCGGCTTCGTGGGCGAGAGGTGCCCGACAGGGTGCGGGCCGCCGGCCGTCGTCACACGAGAAGTCGGACCCGCCGACTTCCTACGCGCGGCCGGCGGTGGGGGGCCAGGGGGTGGGGTGGGGGTTGAGGGTGGAGAGGGATTGGCGGAGGCGGCGGACGGCGGGGTGGTGGGGGCCGTCGCGGCGTTCGCGGTCGAGGAGGAGGGGGAGCAGCCATTGCCAGGCGTTCTGCGGGTCGCCGGTGGCCGCGAGGTGGAGGCCGATGCGTTCGCGCAGGTCGTAGGTCCGCTCGGGGTCGGTGTCGAGGCCGGATTCGAGGCGGGCGGTGTGGGCGGTGAGGAGGGCCTGGTACTCGGCGAGGGCCTCGGCGCCGTGGCCGAGGTGTTCGAGGCAGATGGCGGCGCGGTAGCGGTGGTCGAGGCCTTGGGGGCCGTGCGGGCCGCCGTCGGCGGTGGCGGCGAGACGGCGGTACTCGGGGAGGGCCTGCCGCGGGTGGCCCTCGTGGAGGAGGGTGCGGGCGTAGATGGTGCGGATGGTGCGCACCAGGGGTGCGGCGTCGCCGAGTTCGGCCTCGGCGCGGGGCAGCAGGCCGGCGGCGAGGCCGAGGACCTCGGTGTGACGGCCGACGTCCACGAGGTCGGAGAGACGGGCGCACTGGGCGCCCAGGTCGGGGAGCGACGGCGGCGGCGTGGCGGGAGCGGGCGGAACCACCGGAGCCGCCGGTGCGGAGTGTGCGGGGTGTGCGGGGTGTGCGGACGGGACGGGCGTGCGCAGGAAGGGGCGCGGCTCCGGTCGGACCGGCGGGGCCGGGGCGACGGCGGCGGGTTGCGGCTGGTGCGGGAACCGGTACGGCCGTACGGGGTCGGGCAGTGCCGGGTAGCGGGGCTGCGGGGTGCCCGCGGCCGGGGGCAGCAGCGGGAGCAGCCGCCCGTACACCGTCTGGGCGTCCGCGGGGCGGTCGGCGGGCTGCTTGGCGAGGAGGTCGAGGACGAGCCGCTCCAGTCCGTGCGGCACCTCGGGGCGCAACTCCCGTAGCGGGACGGGCGGTTCGTCGACGTGTCGGCGCAGGACGCCGAGCGCGGTGGGTGCCCGGAACGGCTCCTCGCCGGCGAGCATCTCGTGCAGCAGGCAACCCAGCGCGTAGAGGTCGCTGCGCGGGTCGGTGGTGGCGGCGAGGGCCTGTTCGGGGGCCATGTAGGAGGGGCTGCCGACGGGCACGCCGGTGAGGGTGAGGCGGGTGGCCTCGGTGTCGAGGGCGGTGGCGATACCGAGGTCGAGCAGGACGAGGCGACCGTCCTCGCGGACCATGACGTTGCTGGGCTTGAGGTCGCGGTGGACCACCGGAATGGCGTGGACGGCGGCCAGCGCGGTGCAGAGCTGGGCGGCGACGGCCACCGCGCGTTCGACGGGGAAGGGCGCGTCCTCGGCGATGAGGTCGGCCAGGCTGACGCCCGGGATGCGCTGCATGACGAGGTAGAGCTCGCCCTCGTCCTCGCCCGCGTCGAAGACGGTGACCAGTCCGGGGTGGTCGAGCGCGGCCGTGACCCGGCACTCGCGCAGGAACCGGCGGCGCAACTCGTCGCCGTGGCTGCCGCGTTCGCCGCCGGCGCCTCCGGTGCCTCCGGTGCGGCCGGTGCCGCCGGGGAGCAGGTGCTCGGGGCGGAGCAGCTTGACCGCGACCGGTCGGTGCAGGCGTTCGTCCTGGCCTGCCCAGACCTGGCCCATGCCGCCGTGGCCGATCTTCTCGGTGAGCCGGTAGCGACCGGCGATCAACCGGGTGGTGGTCACGGCTGGTCCTCGCGGGCCTGCCGACGCAGCAACTCGCCGAGTTCACGCAGGTCGTGGGCGGTCCCGGAGGCGGGGGTGGCGGGCGCGGAGGGAGCCGGGGACGCGGTCGGCGCGGTGGGCGCGGGACCGGCGGTCGGCGCGGGTACGCCGTACCCGGGCACGGTCGCCGCGTACGGCGGGGCCGGCGGGGAGCCGTACGGCGAGGGGTACTGCGAGGGGTACTGCGCAGCGGTCGGGGCCGCGTACGGTGCGGCCGCCTGCGGGGTGGGCCGACCGGACTCCCAGACCGCGCGGCGGTCCATCAGCAGGAAGTGCGCCGTGGGCACCAACCAGAGCACGATCAGGGTGGTCTGGCCGGTGGTGTCGGCGGTCGGGTCCTGGAGGCTGCCGGCGATCCCGGCGGAGACCATCATGGTCAGCAGCAGCGCGCAGAACACCACCGCGCCGACGATGTCGTACGCCCGCCTGCGCCGGACCGCCAGCACCAGCGAGGGGACGACCCCGAGCAGGCCGACCGTCAGCAGCGGGGCCAGCGCGCACGCGACCCGCACCGGCGTCCCGAACCGGCCGGGAATCGGTGGCCGGCCGGCGCCCGACCCCACCCCCGGCCCCACCCCCGCCGCAGGAACCGCGCCCGGCCCGTACGGCGTGCCGCCGGGCGGCGGTCCGAACTGCCCGGGGTACTGCCCTGACATGCGCGCTCCTGAGCTGGTGAGGACCGGTGGCGGTGCGAACGGTTCAGCACACCGTACCGCCCGGCCCGGTCCGCCCGGAGGCCTTCCGTCCGCTCGGTTCCGCATCGGTATCGCGCCGGTACCGCCCCGCTACCGGGCCGCCACCGGGCCGACGGCGGACTGCCGCTGAGCCCGCGTCACCTCACTCGGCCGGCGGCGCCAGGGTGCCCGTCGCCAGTGCGTCCGTCGCGCCCTGGACCAGGGTGCGCCCGAGGGCGGCGGCCTGGCCGAGGGCGGTGTCGAACGCGGCGAGGCGGGCGAAGGCGGCGCCGAGCCGCCGCTGGGCGGGGAGCGGGAGGCGGGGCAGCTCGACCCGGCGGATGTCGAGGCGGGCGGTGGTGGTGGCGTGGCTGGCGGCGCGCCGGGTGCCGGCGGTGGAGCGGAAGTGGCCGGCCAGGAACTCGGGGTCGAGGGCGCCCGGATCGGGCCGCAGCAGGTGGAGTTGGCGGCCGAGGGCGGCGCCGACCAGCGGGCCCTCGGTGGGGACGACGCGGGCGGTGCCGCCGCCGAGGGCGGGGACGAGGACGTCGCCGGGCCGGGTGCGGACGTCCCCGGCGGGGCCGGTTGCGGTGGCGAGGACGGCACTGGGCGCGGCGCCGGTGGCGAGGTCCTGGTCGGTGACGACGAGGGTGCCCCCCGCTGCCGTACCGGCCGCTCCCGTACCGGCCGTTCCCGACCCCACCGGGCGAGTGGCAGTGCCGCTGCCGGTGCCGGGTCCGGTGCCGGTGCCGGTGCCGGTGCCGGTGCCGGAGGAGTACACCTCCAGTGCGCCGCTGCGGACCAGTTCACCGATGGTGACCACACCGACGGACCCGGCACCGGACCCGGCACCGGGCTCGGCACCCGTCGCGGCACCCGCCTCCGCGCCCGGCTGCGGCAGCAGCGTGGCGGGGTCGGCCAAACCGGCCAGGAGTTCGGCCAACCGGCTGCCGACGTGGGAGAGTTCGGCCGCGCCGCCGAGCGGGGCGGCGGGCGGGACGTGCCGAGCCGGGGAGAGGTCGGTCTCGTCGTCGAGCAGGTCGATGGCGGCCACGGCCCGGTGGACTCCGGGGCGGTCGGCCGGAACCGGCAGGCCCTCGCGGGCGGCCAGGTCGAAGCCGCGCCAGGCGGCCAGGACGGTGCGGCGCAGCTCGGGCCAGTCGACCTTGTCCCGGCCGCCCTCGGCGGCGGGCGCCCCTGCGGCTCCGGTGGAGAGCGCCGCCCGGGCGGAGAGCGCCGCCCCGGCGTCGAGCAGCAGCACCTGGCGGAAGTCGTCCCCCGGCCGGGGCGCGCGCAGCACCCACAGGTGCAGCGGGACACCGTACGGCGGGGCGGCTCCGGCGGGCAGCGCGATGACGGCGCGCAGTGCGCCGGAGCGGAGCAGTTCGGCGCGGACGCGGCGGCCGGACCGGCGGGTGGCGACGGTCGGCGGCAGCAGGAGGGCGGCCAGGCCGCCGGGGCGGGTGTGGGCGAGGCAGTGCAGCACCCAGGCGAGTTCGGACTCGCCGCGCGGCGGCACGAGCCCGCCGGGCCAGCGGGTGTCGAACTGCAACTCGTCGTGGCCCCAGTCGCGTTCGTTGTACGGGGGCTGGCAGAGCACGGCCTCGAAGGTGTCGCCGGGGTAGCCGTCGGCCCGCAGGGCGTCGCCGGTGCGCAGTTCCAGCGGGAGCGGGCCGGGCTCGTCGGCGGGGGTGTGCAGGGCGAGCCGGAGCTGGGCAAGGACGGCGGCGACCGGGTCGGCGTCCTGGCCGTAGCGCCCGGTGGTCGGCGGGTGCGCGAGCAGGACGGCGCCGAGGCCGACGGCCGGGTCGAGCACGGTGGCGGGGACGCCGGCGACGGCGGCGAGCAGTTCGGCGGCCTCCGGCGGGGTGGGGCTGAGCTGCCGGGTGTTGGCCTCGGCGTGACGGGTGAGCAGTTGCTCGTACGCGCCGGCCGGGCCGGCGTCGGCGGCGAGCGCGGCGAGCCGTCGGGCGAGGTCCAGCTGGGTGCTGCCGAGCAGGGCGGGGAGGCCGAGGAGGCGGGCACCGTCCGGGCCGAAGGTGTGAACGGTGGTGTCGGCCACGGCCCGGGGCAGCGCGAGGGCGAGCCGGGTGTCGGGCTGGTCGGCGAGCTCGGCCCAGCGCCCGGGCGCCCGGTGCAGCAGCAGGAGCAGTGCGCCGGCCTCGACCAGCGGGGCGGCGGGGTGGCCGGCCGGGTCGCGGAGGGTGTCGACGAGCTGCCACACCTGCTCCAGCAGCGGGAGTTCGGCGATCTTGCCCTGGGCGCGCAGCCAGGAGTCCACGTCGGCGAGCGCGAAGGTCGGGCTGGCGTCGGTGCCGCCGACCGGGCGGGGGAAGTCGGGGTGACGGCGGCGCCAGTTGCTGACCGCGGCCCGGCCGACGCCGGCCAGTCGGGCGATCTCGACGGCGGTGACTTCGGGGCGGTCCGGCACGGGGGCCTCCTTCGGTGGGGCTGTGGCCACACGGCGCAGCACTGTGACCACACAGCATAGCGATGCGCCTCGTGATCCGAGTTCACATGTGAACAGAGCTCTTTTGTGAAATCTTGTTGACAGGGTTCACGGGCGAGTGGTGTGATTTCTCCGTCGCCACCGACCGGGGGCGATACAGGGAAGACCACCGATCACCGGGAGACACCCATGTCCGCGAACGCCCGCCGCACCGCTGTCCGCCGCTCCGCCACCCGCCGCACCGCCGCCCTGCTGCTGGGCGCCGCGCTGGTGACGCTCTCCGCGACGGCGTGCAACTCCACCGGCGGCTCCTCCGTCTCGACCGAGGCGAAGCAGACCGCGGCCGCCCCCGGCAACGGCACCGACGCCGCCAAGCCGGCCGAGAGCAAGCCGGCCGACACCGCCAAGGCCCCCGCCAAGGTCGGCGACACCATCGCGCTCAAGGGCAACGACCCGGCCGACACCGCCGACGTGACGCTGGTGAAGGTGGTCGACACCGCCGAGGGGGCGGACGAGTTCACCCACCCGGCCGACGGCAAGCGCTTCGTGGCGATCCAGTTCCGGATCAAGGCGAGCGGCAAGAAGGCCTACAGCGACGTCCCGGCCAACAGCGCCAAGGTGCTGGACGCCCAGGGCCAGGCCTTCGGCACGACGATCGCCGACACCAAGGCCGGCCCGAGCTTCCAGGTCCCCGCCAACATCGCCCCCGGTGAGAGCGCCCTCGGCTTCGTCACCTTCGAGGTGCCGAAGGACGCGAAGCTCGACAAGGCCCAGTTCGGCCTGGACAGCGGATTCGCCCCGCAGACCGGCCAGTGGAAGCTCGGCTGACGGCCCTGTTCACAACCGTCGGCCGCACAGTCGCAGCCCCACCACAGCCGCAGCCGCAGCCACACGGGTCGTCGCCCCGAGGGTTGCCGTCGCCGGGGTCACACGCAGAACGGCGGCCCCGGGCAGAGCCCGAGACCGCCGTGAGCCATCGCCCGACGGACGCTACTTCTTCGCCCCCGCCAGGTCGTCGAACATGGCCGACAGGAACTCCCGGCACCAACCCAGCAGTTCCCGGCCGACCAGCGGCTTGCCGCCGATCCGACCGGTGCTCGGTCGCGGCACCAGGAGCTGCTGGGCCGCCGCCTTGACCTGGCTGCGCGGGTAGAGCCGGTTCAGCCGCAGCTGCTGGGACTCCCGCAGCTCCACCGGCCCGAAGCGGACGTTGGAGCCCTGCAGGGTGATGTCCGAGATGCCGCACCGCCGGGCGTACAGCCGCAGCGCCGCGACCAGCAGCAGGTTCTCCACCGGCTCGGGCAGCTTGCCGTAGCGGTCCACGAGCTCGTCCCGGACCTGCTTGATGTCGTCCTCGGAGTTGACCGCCGCGATCGAGCGGTACGCCTGCAGCCGCAGCCGCTCGCCGGGCGCGTAGTCGTGCGGCACGTGTGCGTCGACCGGCAGCTCGATCTTCACCTCCAGCGGCTCCTCCTCCGGCTCGCCGCCGCCTGCCAGCGACTCGCGGAACTCGGCCACCGCCTCGCCGACCATCCGCATGTAGAGGTCGAAGCCGACGCCCGCGATGTGCCCGGACTGCTCGCCGCCGAGCAGGTTCCCGGCGCCGCGGATCTCCAGGTCCTTCATCGCGACGTACATGCCGGCGCCCATCTCGGTGTGCTGGGCGATGGTGGCCAGGCGCTCGTGTGCGGTCTCGGTGAGCGGCTTCTCCGGCGGGTACAGCATGTACGCGTAGCCGCGCTCGCGGCCACGCCCCACCCGGCCGCGCAGCTGGTGCAGCTGGGAGAGGCCGAAGGTGTCACCGCGCTCGACGATCAGGGTGTTGGCGTTGGAGATATCGATGCCGGACTCCACGATCGTGGTCGACACCAGGACGTCGAACTCCTTCTCCCAGAAGTCGACGACGACCTTCTCCAGCTGGGTCTCCCCCATCTGCCCGTGCGCGGTGGCGATCCGCGCCTCGGGCACCAGGTCCTTCAGGCGGGCGGCCGCCTTGTCGATCGACTCCACCCGGTTGTGGATGTAGAACACCTGGCCCTCGCGCAGGAGTTCACGCCGGATCGCGGCCGAGATCTGCTTCTCGTCGTACGGCCCGACGAAGGTCAGCACCGGGTGCCGCTCCTCCGGCGGGGTGGTGATGGTGGACATCTCGCGGATGCCGGTGACCGCCATCTCCAGGGTGCGCGGGATCGGGGTCGCGGACATGGTGAGCACGTCCACGTTGGCCCGCAGCTTCTTCAGCTGCTCCTTGTGCTCGACGCCGAAGCGCTGCTCCTCGTCGACGATGACCAGGCCGAGGTCCTTGAACCTGGTCTCGGAGGAGAACAGCCGGTGGGTACCGATGACGACGTCCACCGAGCCCTCGAACAGCCCCTCCAGGACGGCCTTGGCCTCGCTGTCGGTCTGGAAGCGGGACAGCGCCTTCACCGTCACCGGGAAGTTGGCGTACCGCTCGGCGAAGGTCGAGAAGTGCTGCTGCACCAGCAGCGTGGTCGGCACCAGCACCGCCACCTGCTTGCCGTCCTGCACCGCCTTGAACGCGGCCCGCACGGCGATCTCGGTCTTGCCGTAGCCGACGTCGCCGCAGATCAGCCGGTCCATCGGGACGGACTTCTCCATGTCGGACTTGACCTCGGCGATGGTGGTCAGCTGGTCCGGGGTCTCCGCGTACGGGAAGGCGTCCTCCAGCTCGCGCTGCCACGGGGTGTCCGGGCCGAAGGTGTGGCCGGGGGCGGCCATCCGCGCCGAGTACAGCTTGATCAGGTCGGCGGCGATCTCCTTGACCGCCTTCTTGGCCCGCTGCTTGGTCTTCGCCCAGTCCGCGCCGCCGAGCCGGTGCAGCGTCGGGGCCTCACCGCCGACGTACTTGGTGACCTGGTCGAGCTGGTCGGTCGGCACGAACAGCCGGTCGCCGGGGTGGCCGCGCTTGGCCGGGGCGTACTCCAGCACCAGGTACTCGCGGGTGGCGCCCTGGACGGTGCGCTGCACCATCTCGACGTACTTGCCGACACCGTGCGCCTCGTGGACGACGTAGTCGCCGGCGACGAGCGCCAGCGGGTCGATCGCGTTGCGGCGGCGCGAGGGCATCCGGCGCATGTCCTTGGTGGAGGACTTCTGGCCGGACAGGTCGGTCTCGGTGATGACCGTGAGCTTCAGCTGCTCGTCCACGAAGCCGTGTTCGATCGAGCCGCAGGACACGTGGACGACGTCCCGGGTGGGCGCCTCGGCGAGGTCGGCGACGAGGCGGGCCGGGATGCCCTCGTTGCCCAGCACCTCGGCGAGGCGGGAGGCGGGCCCGTGCCCCTCGGTCACCATGACGACCCGCCAGTCCGCGGCCAGCCGCTCCTTGGCGTCGGCGATCGCACGTGCGGTGTCGCCCCGGTAGGCCTCGACGGCGTGCATGCCGAGCGTCAGCGTGTTGGCGTCGAACTCCAGGATGCCGTCGACGGCCGACTCGCTGGTCGCGAACGGACTGACGGACCACCAGGGCAGCCCGATCTCGGCGGCGTGCTCGCGCACCTCGGCGAGCGAGCGCAGCGAGGCGGCGGAGACGTCGATCGTCTCCAGGTCGATCGGCCGGTCCCCGCCCGCCGCGGCCGCGACCCAGGAGGCGTGCAGGAACTCCTGACTGGTCGCCACCAGGTCGGCGGCCCGGGTGCGGACCCGCTCGGGGTCGCAGACCACCGCGACCGAGCCCAGCGGGAGCACGTCGACCAGCAGCTCCATGTCGTCCACCAGCACGGGTGCCAGCGACTCCATGCCCTCGACCGCGATGCCCTCGGCGATCTTGTCCAGGATCTCGGCCAGTCCGGGGTGCTCGGCGGACAGCTCGGCGGCCCGCGCCCGCACCTCGTCGGTGAGCAGCAGCTCACGGCAGGGCGGCGCCCACAGGCCGTGCTCGGCGATCTCCAGCGAGCGCTGGTCGGCGACCTTGAAGTACCGGATCTCCTCGACGTCGTCGCCCCAGAACTCCACCCGCAGGGGGTGTTCCTCGGTCGGCGGGAAGACGTCCAGGATGCCGCCACGGACGGCGAACTCGCCGCGCTTCTCGACCAGTTCGACGCGGGCGTAGGCGGCCGCGGCGAGCCGGCGGGCCACCTCCTCCAGGTCGTGCGACTCCCCCCGCCGGACGGCCACCGGCTCCAGCTCGGCCAGGCCCTTGACCTGCGGCTGCAGCACCGAGCGGACGGGGGCGACGATCACCTGCACCGGCCCGGCCGCCGGGTCCTCCGCATGCGGATGCACGATGCGGCGCAGCACGGCCAGCCGGCGGCCGACGGTGTCCGAGCGGGGCGACAGCCGCTCGTGCGGCAGCGTCTCCCAGGCGGGGAACTCGGCGACGGCGTCGGCGGGCAGCAGCGAGCGCAGCGAGGCGGCCAGGTCCTCGGCCTCCCGGCCGGTCGCGGTGACGGCGAGCACCGGACGGCCCCGCTCCCCGGCGGCCCGCCCAGCGAGCGCCCGGGCCAGTGCGGCGATGGCGAACGGCCGGGCGGCGGGCGGTCCGACCAGGTCCAGGTGGCGGCGTCCGCCGGCCGCGGCTCCGGTGGCGGTGGCCGCCTCGATCGCCTCGGCGAGCGCCGCGTCCCGCGCGACGACATCGAGCAGTCCGGTCAGGCTCATCTGGGGTCTCTTCTTCGTCCCGTGGCTGGAGCTGCCCCCGGGCGGCGAGGGCCCGCCAGGGCAACGCGAACGACCCGGCACGCCGAGCGGCCGGGGGTCTCCAGACTACGCCGCGGGAGGGACACGCACGCGGCGTACCGCCCCGGCGGGGACGAACCGCCGCCCGGCCCCCTCTCCTCCGGCCTGACCATGGCCCTCCTCCGGCCTGACCATGGCCCTCCTCCGGCCTGACCATGGCCCTCCTCCGGCCCGGCTGCGGCCCGCCTCTGGCAGGGACATGTCCGGGGACGAACCACCGGACGGAACACCGGACCGACCGGTGGACGAACCAGCCGGGCGCCGCGCCCCGGCGGTCACGGTCATCCGCCACGAACTGGACATACTCCGGTCACTGGCCGTCCATGGAGATCGCGCACCATGGTGAACGTGCCCGCCGCACCCAACCGTGGGGGATGGCTGTGGCGGCACTGTCGCACCCCCGATGGGGGTCGGAGGTGCGAGGCCGGGCGACCCTGGGTGGGGGCGCCCGCCCAAGCGCCGGGAACCGTGGCGCCCTTTCCTGGAGGGCGCCACGGGTCTCGGCCTACTTCGTTTCCCCGGCCGGCGTCCGGTCCGCCGCACCGGCCGGTCACCGACGCCGAACGACCGGCCGCAACGCGGAGGCCCTGACCGCCCGGGAGGCGGTCAGGGCCCGGGACGAGAAGCTCACCCGGCCGCTCGCGGGCGAGGCGACGCGAGGCAGGCGGCCGGGGTCGTGGCGCGCAGCCGCCGGAAGCCCGGCGAACCGTCAACGGCGCCGGTAGCTCACGGTGTTGGGGGTCGCGTAGCCGCTGCCGTCGTCCACGATGACGATCTTCGGGACGATCCGGGTCTCCTCCTCCGACTGCCGCGCGGCACCGGCACCGGCTCCGGCCTTCGCGGCCTTCCCCTCCGCACCGCCGTCCCCCTCGGCTCCCGCTTCGGCCGACGCGTCGACCGCCGCTCCAGCCGCCGCTTCGGACTGCGAGGCGGACTGTGAGTCCGGCGGTGAAGCGGGCTTCGGCGGGACCACGGCCGGCGTGACCGGACCGGTCACCACGGCCTCGGCGGACGCCTTGGCAGCACCTCCGCCGACCACCGGCGAGCGCAGCACCGCCGTCGCCGCCGCGCCCGTGGCCGCACCCGCGGCCCGCAGGGCGGTCGGCGCCTGCCCGGAGGCCGAGGCCTTCCGCAGGTTGGTCACCGGGATCTCCCCGGTGTCCGCCTCCGAGTCCACCGGCACGGCATCGGCGACCGCGTCCGTCGGAGCCGGAGCCGGAGCCGATGCCGGAGCCTTCGACGGCTCCGGAGCCACAGCCGCGACGGGGGCCGCCGGAGCCGCGGGACCCCCGGCCACGCCGGTCACCACCTCGGGCTCGATCTGGCCGACCGCCGCCCCGGTGAGCGAGGCCAACGTGGCCTTGATGTGGTCCAGGTGCTGCTGCACCGTGTCCAGCCGGGTGTCGAACTCGCGCTGCTCGCGCTCGCTCGCCGCGTTGACCTTCTCGGCCTCCCGGCGGGCCTGCTCGATCAGCTGGTCGGCCTTGGACTGGGCGTCCGTCTCCAGCTGCTTGATCCGGTTCAGCACGGTCTCCCGGTGCTGTTCCGCCTCCTTGACCCGGCGCTCGGCGGTCGCGGAGACCTCGGTCTCCTCGGCGTCGGCCTTGGCCTGGGCGGCGGCGAAGGTCTCGTCGGCCTTGCGGCGCCGGGCGGCCAGCTCGGCCTCGGCCTGCTCGCTGGCCTCGGCGGCGGCCACCCGCACCTTGGCGGCGTAGGCGGTGGCGGAGTCCCGGGCGGCGCGGCTCTCCCGGTCGGACTCCGAGCGGATGCCCTCGGCCTCGGCACGGGTGCGCTCGTCGGTGCGGCGGGCGGCCGCGTCGGCCTCGGTACGGGTGGTGGTGCCGTACTCCTTGGCCTCCCGGTCGAGCGTCTGCCCGGCCTCGTAGACCTCGTCGCGCAGGTCCTCGGCGAAGCGCTCCGCCTTCTCCCGGACGGCGCCCGCCTCGTTCCCGGCCATCACGGCCAGTCCGGCGGCCTGCTCGCTGAGCACCTGGTAGTCGGGCTCCGGAGCCTCCTCGGCGGCCCGGCGGATGTCTTCCAGCCGGGCCTCCATCTGCCGGATCCCGGCACCCAGGACGCTGAGCCGTTCCCACGACTCGTCGCGCTGTGCGGTGAGCGCGGCAAGTGCTCGCTCGACCTGCTCGGGCGCGTAGCCGCGCCGGGCCTGGGTGAAGCCGTACTGGGGGACGGCGTCGCTCATGGGCTCTTCCCCTCGTTCGCGGGCTGCGGAGCCCATGATCGGACGGAACGGCCGGATCCGGAACCGGTTCGGAGCCCGGGGCCGGATTCGGTCGTCGTGCGGACCGAAATACGTCGAGGACCGGACGAATAGACCCATCCTCTTGACCTATTTTGCGCAGATCGGGGCGAAACCCCAACGAGGCACAGCCACGGCGGCACGCCGGAGGGGCCGTCCCGGACACCGGAACGACCCCTCCCCACCTGCGAGGATCCGCGACGGTCCGCTACAGCAGACCGTCCCAGAACTGCTCCAGCAGCACGGCCCACCACGTGTCCGCGTTCTGCAGGGCCGCCGGGTCGATCGCGGCGAGCTGGGCCTGGAAGTCGGTCGTCCAGCGACCGGCCTGGTCCGGCGTCAGCCCGTACCGCAGCCGCCACATCCGGCCCAGCAGGGCCAGCGCGCGGACGAACTCCGGTACACCGCTGTTGACGAACCGGGGCGGCTGGCCGGTTCCATCGACGTCCACCGCGACCACGTTCGCGGTGCCGTACTGGACGCACAGCTGGCGGCCGTAGTCGTTGCCGAGCACCAGGTAGCCGCCGAAGTCCGGGCCGCCGGCCAGGCCGCGCTCGGCGGCCAGCTCGGCGAGCGTCGGGATCGGACGGCCCTCCTGCGCCTGCGCCCAGAAGAACGGCCCGAAGTCGCGCGGCAGCCCGGCCCACATCAGGGACTGGGACACCGGCTCGGGCACGCCCTGGCGGGAGACGGCACGCTGCTCGTAGCGGAACACGTTCTGCCCGAAGGCGGCGCCGACCTCCTGGGCCAGCTGCTGCGGCGGGAGCGGCGGCAGCGCCTGGACCGTCCCGGGCGTCGGCAGCGGGACCCGGAACGGGCGGACCCGCTGGGCACCGGAGGCCAGCTGGTGCAGCTCGTCCAGGTGGTCGAGCAGCTCGGCCATCCCCGCCTGCCGGGAGGCGTGGTCGCGGCCGTACGGGGCGGTGTGGGTGAGCCGGACGTTCGGCCAGGACGCGGCGATCATGCGGTTGCAGTAGCCGCCCGGCAGGTCACACGACTCCAGCTCGGTGTAGAGCTCCAGCACCTGCTCCGGCGGCACGTTGAGCCGGCGCAGGTCCTGGAGGATCTTCCACTCCGGGTGCGGGGTGCCGGGCTCGCTGCGGTGCAGCAGCTTCTGCTCCGAGCCGTCCGGGCCCCGGTAGCTGAGCGCGGCGAAGTAGCCCGGGCCGACCGCGGGCACCCCGGGGGGCACCGGCGCGGGCTGCGGCGAGCCGGTCACCGCCGCCGGGGGGACGACCCCGGCTGCGCCGCCCGCGTTCGGGTAGCCGTAGCCGGCCGCGGGCGCGACCGGGGCCGCCGGGCCGCCGGGCGGCGGCGGGACGGCGGGGCCGCCGGACGGCGGGGTGCCCGGGTCCGCCGGGCCGCCGCCCAGCAGTGCGGGGTCGATCGCGCTCGCCAGCTGGGTCGCCTCGTACGCCACCCCGGCCGAGGGCGTGCCACCGGCCGGGGTGCCCTGGGGCGCCGGGGCGCCGCCGCGCAGCCCCGCCGGGGGCGGGGGCGGCGGGGTCGAACCGGCCGTACGGCCACCGGGGGTGCCGGCGGGCGTGCCGGAACCGCCGGTGTGCTTCAGCTCGGCGGGCGGGGGCGGCGGCGGGGCAGAGTTGCCGCCGCGGCCCGGCGCGCCGGGAGCGACGCCCGCACCGGGCGCACCGGCGGGGCCGCCGCGCAGCGCGGCCGGCGGGGGCGGCGGCGGGGCCGAGCCCGGGGCGCGGCCGAGACCGCCCTGCGGCGCGCCGGCGGCGGGCGTCCCGGTGGCCGGGGCGCCGGGCAGGCCGGCGAGGCCGGGGGCTCCGCCGGGCGGAGCCAGCATGGTCGGCGCGTGCTCCACCGGCGCACCGGGCGGCACCGGCGCACCAGGCGGCACCGGCGCACCGGGCGGGGTGGCCGGGGCACCCGGCAGGCCGGCGAGACCGGGGGCTCCGCCGGGCGGAGCGAGCATGGTCGGCGCGTGCTCCACCGGCGCACCGGGCGGCACCGGCGCACCGGGCGGGGTGGCCGGGGCACCCGGCAGGCCCATCAGCCCGGGCATCGCGTCCGGCGGCGCGAGCAGCGTCGGCGCCGGCTCGGCGGCCGGGGCGGGTGCGGGTGCCGGCGGCTGGGCGGCGGACGGCGGGACCGGAGGCATGCCGTAGCCGCCGCTCGCCGGCGGCATCAGCATGGTCGCGGCCTCGGCGCCCGGTGCGGGCGCGTCGGGCAGGTCCGAGCCGGTGGTCCGCAGCCCGTCGGGCATCAGGACGGTCGCCGCCTCGGCGCCGACCGGCGGCGCCGGCGGTCCGGCGTGCGGTCCGGCGGGCGGTCCGGCGGGCGGTCCGACCGGGGCAGCGGGCGGCAGCAGCGGCGCGGCGGCCTGCGGCTGCGGCGCGACGACCGGCTCGTCGAAGCCCGGCGGCGGGGCGAGCATGGTCGGCGCGTCCCCGGCGGGCCGGTCGGAAACCGGCGGCTCGGTCAACACGGCGGGCGCGGGCGGCACCGCCGGAGCGAACGGATCCTCGACGGGCGCGGGCGCCGGAGCGGGCGCGGGAGCAGGCGCGGGCGCCGGAGCGGGCGCGGGAGCAGGCGCGGGCGCCGGAGCGGGCGCGGGCGCCGGAGCGCCGGCCTGCGGGGCGGCCGAACCGCCCGCCAGCCGCTCCGCCTCCGCGGCGATCGCCGCGGCCCCCGCCTCCTGCAGCCACTGCGGCGGGCTGAGCAGGAAGGACGTCGCCTCCACCGGCCCCGGCGCGGGCTTCGCCGCCCCCGCCGGGTTGGCCGCGACCGGCCGCCCGTAGATCTCCTCGTACTGCCGGACCACCTCGTTGACGGGCAGCGCCGGCCAGAGCGAACTGGCGCCCGTGTCCCGGGCGATCACCAGCCGTGCCTCACCCGAGCCGCCACCCGAACCGACCGAGCCGTCCGGCCCCACGGCCCCGGCCCCGTCCCCGGTCCCGTCCCCGGGCGGCATCGCCCAGCAGACGAAGCCCAGGTCGAACTCCCGGACCCGCACCTCACGCTGCCGCGAGCGCGGCACTCCGCCGTTGATCCACTCCTCGGCGAGCTCCTGCGCCTGCGCGTACGTCACCACGCCCGGTTCACCCCTGTCCGCATCCTCGTCGTCCCCCGTTCCACCGGCACCACCGCGACCACCGCGGCCACCGCGATCCCGCGCATCAGCCCACCGGGACGGCCCGGGCGAACCCGCCGTCCACCATCAGCTCCGCGACCGTCTCCAGCTCCGGCGGGCTGCCCGCCAACCGCAGCAGGAAGGCGTCGAAGTCCTCGCCACAGGGCAGCAGCAGTCGGGCGCAGCGGTCCTCCGGGGCCTCCGGGCCACCGGTGTCGCGGGCGTCGTCGTACAGGTGGAACCAGACCGAGCCGGTCCGCTCGCCGCGCACCTTGAGCGCGACGAGGCCGCCCTGCGCGTAGGCGATCGCCAGGTAGTCCTTGGTGAGGTGGTCGCGCAGGCACTTGTTGGCGTACACGACGTCCTGGGTGCCGTACTCCTCGGCCAGCGTCAGGAACGGCTGGTCGAGCAGCAGGCCGAGGTCGGTGTCCAGCGCCACGCCGACCGGGCCGCGGCCGCCGCCCAGCTTGAGGAAGGTGCGGTAGGCGCCGGGCAGCCGGTAGCCGAGGCGCTCCTCGGCGCGCTGCACCAGGTCCTCAGGGACGCCGATCGGGTCGCCGCCGTCCTTGGCCAGCGAGAAGTGGACTGCCCGGCGCTCCTGCAGCGGGCGGGTGCCGCGCCGGGTGTGGTCGGCGGCGGAGACGGCCAGGCCGCCGTGGTGCCGCAGCAGTGCCTTGACCTCGACCGGGACGAGCTCCATCCGCCGCCAGCCGGGGGCGGCGCGGCCGACCGCGTGGTGCCAGGTCCAGCCGGGCGGGGTGGCCACGGCCGTCTCCAGGTCGGCCCAGAGCGGGTGGCCCTGGGTGTAGAGCGCGGCGTTGGCCGAGACGTAGTCGGTCAGCCGCAGTTCGTCCACGCCGAAGCCCTCCGGCGGGTCCGCGACCTCGGCCGCGGCGGCGGCGTACGGGCCGAAGTCCGGGTAGCCGTACTCGTCCACGCTGACCCCGGCGGGGTGCCGCTCGGCACGGACCGGATCCGGGAACTGCACCACCTGACCTGCGTACGCCGCGTTCGGTGCGGCGGCGACGCCGGGCCGACCTGTCGTCATCTGGGAGCCCCCACTGGCTGCTGCAAATACTCGGTGCTTGCTGACACCAGCCTAGGGGGTCCCCTCAAGGCCCGGGCCCCCGCCTTTGGACAACCTCCGCCCCCGCGGCCCGGCCTGTCGCCGCCCGCCCGGCACCCGCGTCGGCCGCCCCTGCCGAGCCCCGGTGAGCCCTGGTGAGCGCCGGTGGGGTGCGGCCACGAGGCGGGCCGAGCAGTTCGTGGGCGTCCCGTCCGGCGACCGGGAACGGCCCGGAGCGGTGGCCGAGATGACGGAACGCGGGCTGCGGGGCGGGCGCCGCAGGCCGGGCCGACCCCGGCTCCCGACGTCCGGCCCCGGCACCCGGCCCCGACAGCCCGCCCCGACAGCCGTCCTCAACACCCGACACGGGCACCGGAGTCGGCCCCGCCGACAGCCGCCCGGACGAGCGGCCACGCCCACTCGGCTCGCCGCCGGACGGTACCGGCCGCCGCCCCGGCCGGTGACGGTTTCGGTAAATCGGCGGACAAGTCATGACGAGGGGGTGCGCCTTCGGCCAGCATCGGGTGACGCCCGCCCGGTCCGCCCGGTATCCGCCACCCCCGCACCCCGGTTGTACGGATGTCGGTGTCGTTTGACAGGCTTGCCCAGGACCGGCCGGGCCACTCCGGCCGACGGCCGGGCAACGAGGAGGAGGACGACGGATGACCACCGGTGAGCCGGCGGACCCGCCCGTGCTGCGCCACCACCGCGACAGCCTGCTGCCCGCCGTCGCCGCCGCGCTGTCGCTCAAGGGCGGCGAGGTGCACACCCTGGCGGGCGACAAGGACGACCGCCGCCCGGTCCTGCACCACCTGGTCACCGGCTTCCTGGACACCCTGCCGCTGGAGGCCCGCGAGCGGTTCACCGGCCGCTGCCCGGAGGCCGTCCTGCTCTCGCAGTACCTGACCGCGGTCGACGGCCGGCGCTCCAAGCGCGCGGCCCGCAAGCCGATGAGCCTGAACGAGGCCCGCAAGGCGCTCAAGGGCTCCCGGATGACGACCCTCCGGATCCGCGAGGAAGGCGATCCGCTGCACGGCACCCACGCCCCGCCGTGCCGCTCCTGCACGCCGATGCTGGAGCACTTCACCGTGCAGAGCGTCGCCGTCGGACCGCCCGTGCGCTGACCGGTCGAGCGCCGGTCCGGTCCGTCCCCCGTCCCCGAGCCCTGGAGGCCACCCTGAATCCGCCCAGCCCGCCCCCGCCGCCGCCGCCGGCCACCCTGTCCACCCCCGGCGGTGGAACCCCTGGCGGTGGAACCCCCGGCGACTCCGCCACCGGCACGCTCGGGCGGACCCGTCCGCGCTTCCCCGCCGACGTCGCCGCCGAGCTCAAGGCGGCCGGCTGGCACCCCGGCCGCTGGGAGATCCAGCAGGCCGAGGAGTGGGCCGACGCCCTGGTCGGGTACGGCGCGCCCAACGGCGTGGCGCACACGGTCTTCCCGGCGGCGGTGGAGGCCTGGGCCGAGTTCGGCGGCCTCGCCTTCGACCTGTCCGGCCCGGGCCGCCAGCTGGCCCGCACCCCGTTCCTGATCGACCCGCTGTGCGGCCTGCACCAGCCACGCACCCTGCTGGACCTCGGCCGGGCGCTGGGCACCCAGGTCGCGTCGCTCGGCGAGGAGGCGTACGGGCAGGCGCTGCTCGCCGTCGACGAGGAGGGCCGGGTCTACAGCCTGGACCACACCGGCGAGTGGTTCCTCGGCCACGGCATCGACCAGGCGATCACCGCGCTGGTGCTGGGCACCTCCCCGGAACGGCTGCGCACCGCCGACGACCGCTGAGCAGGGCCGGGAGCGGCGGCGGTCACCGCAGCCGCTCGGCCCGTACCGCCAGCCGGGAGGGCAGCACCGCCTCGACCCGGAACCCGCCGTCCGCCTCCGGCCCGGACGAGAAGGTGCCGCCGAGCGCGATCACCCGCTCCCGCATCCCGACCAGCCCGTTGCCCCCGCTGGGCAGTTGGGCCGCACCCCGCTCCCCGCCCGGGCAGGCGTTCACCACGCTCACCCGCACCCCGTTCGGTGCGTACGCCAGCAGGACGGACACCTGTGCGCCGCCCGCGTGCTTGTGCGCATTGGTCAGCCCCTCCTGGACGACCCGGTAGGCGGTCTGCTCGGCCTCGCCGGTGAACTCCTGCCGGCTGCCGCTGACCGTCAGCGTCACCGCCATCCCGGCCGCCCGGGACTGGTCCACCAGCCGCGGCAGCCCGGCCAGCGAGTCCGGCTCCGGCTGCCGCTCGTCGTCCATCCGCAGCACGCCGAGGATCTCGCGCAGCTCGTTCAGTGCCTGCCGGCCCACCTCGCCCATCAGCTTGGCGCTCTGCGCGGCCTTCTCCGGGTCCTTGACGGCGATCCGCTCCAGCGCCCCGGCGTGCACCACCATCAGCGACACCCGGTGCGCCACCACGTCGTGCATCTCCCGGGCGATCCGGGTGCGCTCCTCCAGCCGGGCCCGGCGGGCGCGCTCCTGCGCCTGCTCGGCCAGCAGGTCCAGCTCGGCCTCCAGGCCGTGCGCGCGGTCCTTGAGCGACTCGATCAGCCGCCGCCGCGCGCCCACGTACAGGCCGGTCACCACCGGGGGGACGGTCAGCCCGACCGCCACCAGCACCGCTATCAGGACCTGGCCCCACAGCGGCGGCGGCTCCGCGGCCGAGTCACCGGGGGTCAGCATCGACACCATCATCACGGCGACCGCCTCGGCGAAGGCCAGCCCGGACAGCGCCACCACCCGCCGGCGCCGCGAGGGCCACTCCCAGGTCTCCGCCAGCGTGTACAGCGCCACGACCAGCAGCAGGACGCCGAGCATCCCCGGCATCGCGAGCAGGGTGACCAGCACCGGGACGGCCGGCCAGCGCCGGCGCAGCACCAGCGAGCCGCCGGCCAGCGAGCCGAGCACCGCGACCCCGATCACGCCGGCGGTCGTCAGGTCCACCCGGGCGGACAGGAAGGCGATCGTGCTGACCGCGCACTCCAGGGCGGCGAGTACGGCCAGCCCGATGTCCAGGAAGGCGCTGCGCGGCCGCTTCCACCACCAGAACGACCGGTCCTGCGCGCGCTCCCCCGGCGACAAGCTCATGCCCGACAGACTATGCGGCAATCCCCACCCCTCCCCACCGGGATTGTCCGGCACACCTTCCGAGTCCGCCAAGTGGTCCAGACCACCGCTGCTTTTCGGCAGCTCTGTCCGCCATCCGGCCACCTCGCGGACAGCGAACGCCCCGACACCTATGCTGGTCGCGTCGGACAGCGCGGTCCGCACGCGTCACAACCGCCACACGCGTGTGGACCTGTGACGATGAGCCGTTGCCGAACCCCACCACCACAGGGAGCCAGCCGTGACCGCTCCGGTCCCCACCCCGGCGGACAGCCCCACCCCCGGCGTCGCAGCCGGCGCAGTCGCCGACAACTCAGCCCTGCGTGCGGACATCCGCCGCCTCGGCGACCTGCTCGGCGAGACGCTGGTCCGCCAGGAGGGCCCCCAGCTGCTGGGCCTGGTCGAACAGGTCCGTCTGCTCAGCCGCACCGACGGCGAGGCCACCGCCGAACTCCTCTCCGACATCGACCTGGACACCGCCGCCAAGCTGGTCCGGGCGTTCTCCACCTACTTCCACCTCGCCAACGTCACCGAGCAGGTGCACCGCGGCCGGGAGTTCGCCACCCGCCGCGCCCGGGAGGGCTCGCTGCTCGCGCAGACCGCCGACCAGCTCGCCGACGCCGACCCCAAGCACCTCGCGGACACCCTGGCCCACCTCGCGGTCCGCCCGGTCTTCACCGCGCACCCCACCGAGGCCGCCCGCCGCAGCGTCCTCAACAAGCTGCGCCGGGTCGGCGAACTCCTCGACCGCATCCACCGCGAGGAGCTCACCACCTCCGGCCTCGTCTCCACCGACCCGGCCACCACCCCTGACCGAGCCGCCGCACGGCGCACCTCCCGACAGCGCTCCGCCGACCGCCGCCTCGCCGAGGTCATCGACCTGCTCTGGCAGACCGACGAACTGCGCATCGCCCGGCCCGAGCCCACCGACGAGGCCCGCAACGCCGTCTACTACCTGGACGAGCTCTACCGCGAGGCCGTCCCCGAGGTCCTGGAGGAGCTGCAGGAGGAGCTCGCCCGGGTCGGCCTCAACCTGCCCGACGGCGTCCGCCCGCTCACCTTCGGCACCTGGATCGGCGGCGACCGCGACGGCAACCCCAACGTCACCCCGCAGGTCACCTGGGACGTCCTCAACCTCCAGCACGAGTACGGCATCAAGGACGCCCTGGCCGCCATCGACGACCTGCGCAACACCCTCTCCACCTCCGAGCGGCTGGCCGGCGCCTCCGTCGAACTGCTCGCCTCGCTCAACACCGACCTGCACCTGCTCCCCGAACTGAGCCCGCGCTACAAGCGGATGAACGCCGAGGAGCCCTACCGCCTCAAGGCCACCTGCATCCGGCTCAAGCTGGAGAACACCCGCGAGCGCCTGGCCGGCGGCACCCCGCACGTCGACGGCCGCGACTACCTCGGCACCCGCGAACTCGTCGCCGACCTGCGGCTGATCCAGGACTCGCTGCGCGCCCACCGCGGCGAGCTCATCGCCGACGGCCGCCTCGCCCGCGCCATCCGCACCATCGAGGCCTTCGGCCTCCAGCTCGCCACCATGGACGTGCGCGAGCACGCCGAGGCCCACCACCACGCCCTCGGCCAGCTCTTCGACCGCCTCGGCGAGGAGGCCTGGCGCTACGCCGACATGCCCCGCGAGTACCGGCAGAAGCTCCTCGCCAAGGAACTGCGCTCCCGCCGCCCGCTCGCCCCCACCCCGGCTCCCCTGGACGAGGCCGGCACCAAGACCCTCGGCGTCTTCAACACCATCCGCCAGGGCTTCGAGCGCTTCGGCGACGAGATCGTCGAGAGCTACATCATCTCGATGTGCCAGGGCGCCGACGACGTCTTCGCCGCCACCGTGCTGGCCCGCGAGGCCGGCCTGATCGACCTGCACGCCGGCATCGCCAAGATCGGCATCGTGCCGCTGCTGGAGACCACCGACGAGCTCCAGCAGGCCGACCGCATCCTCGACGAGATGCTCTCCGACCCCTCCTACCGCCTGCTCGTCTCGCTGCGCGGCGACGTCCAGGAGGTCATGCTCGGCTACTCGGACTCCTCCAAGTTCGGCGGCATCACCACCTCCCAGTGGGAGATCCACCGCGCCCAGCGCCGACTGCGCGACGTCGCCCACCGCTACGGCATCCGGCTGCGCCTCTTCCACGGCCGCGGCGGCACCGTCGGCCGCGGCGGCGGCCCCTCGCACGAGGCCATCCTGGCCCAGCCCTGGGGCACCCTGGAGGGCGAGATCAAGGTCACCGAGCAGGGCGAGGTCATCTCCGACAAGTACCTGCTCCCCTCGCTCGCCCGGGAGAACCTGGAGCTGACCCTCTCCGCCACCCTCGCCGCGTCCGCGCTGCACACCGCCCCGCGCCAGGCCCCCGAGGAGCTGGCCCGCTGGGACGCCGCGATGGACCGGGTCTCGGAGGCCGCCCACACCGCCTACCGCGGCCTGGTCGAGCAGGAGGACCTGCCGAAGTACTTCTTCGCCTCCACCCCGGTCGACCAGCTCGCCTCGCTGCACCTGGGCTCCCGCCCGTCCCGCCGCCCCGACTCCGGCGCGGGCCTGGACGGCCTGCGGGCCATCCCGTGGGTCTTCGGCTGGACCCAGTCCCGCCAGATCGTGCCCGGCTGGTACGGCGTCGGCTCCGGCCTCGCCGCCGCCCGCGCGGCCGGCCTGGGCGACGTGCTGGACGAGATGTACGGCGAGTGGCACTTCTTCCGCAACTTCCTGTCCAACGTCGCGATGACGCTGGCCAAGACCGACCTGCGGATCGCCCGCCACTACGTCGAGCAGCTGGTGCCCGGCGAACTGCGCCACGTCTTCGACCAGATCAAGGACGAGCACGCCCTCACCCTGCGCGAGGTCCTCCGGCTCACCGGCGAGAGCGAACTGCTGGAGCACAACCCGGTGCTGAAGCAGACCTTCGCCGTCCGCGACGCCTACCTCGACCCGATCTCCTACCTCCAGGTCGCGCTGCTGCGCCGCCAGCGCGAGGAGGTCTCGGCCGGCCGCAGCGACGACCCGCTGCGCGCCCGCGCGCTGCTGCTGACCGTCAACGGCATCGCCGCCGGCCTGCGCAACACCGGCTGACCCCGGGCACGGGGAAGGGGCCGACGGCACGTGTGCCGTCGGCCCCTTCGCGTCGCGCTAGCGCACCTCGACCACCAGGGCGCCGTACCTCGCCTTGATCCGTGCCGCGGCGGACTCCCACTGCGGGGTGTCGACCACCACGCCGGCACCGTCGCCGCCGGGCACCACGAACTGGATCTCCACCCCCTCGGACTGCCAGTACGCGCGGTCCGCCTCGATCCTGGCCACGAGGGCCTTCTGCTCGTCACGCGAAGCGACGGCATCGGCGAACCGCAGCCTCACCGACGGCCAGTCGGCCACCGCGGCCGTAGCGGCGGCGTCCAGGGCGCTGCCCGGAACGCGCATCACGTAGAGCGTGTTGGTCTGCGCGTCCTGGCAACTGCCGAAGTAGTGGTCCCGATAGCCCGCGTTCGCAAGCTTGTCGACGGCCACGCCGGCCCGCGCCAGGTCGAGGCGGCTCAGCTGCTCGGACGACAACGGGGACGGCGAACCCGAGGACGACGGCCGAGACGACGGGATCCCGGACGACGACACCCCGGACAACGGGATCCCCGACGACGACGTCCCCGACAACGGGATCCCGGACGACGACACCCCGGACAACGGGATCCCCGACGACGACGTCCCCGACAACGGGATCCCGGACGACGACGTCCCCGAGAACGGGATCCCGGACGACGACACCCCCGCCGGCGGCAGGGTGGGGTGTTCGTGCCAACCCGGGGTCCGCAGCGACGTCGGCCCGTTGCAGCCCAGGACCACGCCCACCTCGTTCCAGGCCGACAGCCCCGGTGTCGGGCTGGCCCCACCCGCGGGCAGCCGGTGCTCCACGTCTCCGCCGCCCCCGGCGCCGCCCAGCTGGGTCAGCGCCCCGACCCCGGCGGCCAGCACCACCACCGCGGCCGCCCCCCGCAGCGCGGTCTGCCGCCGCCTCCGCCGCCTCCCGGCCTCCCGCAGCCCGGCCGGCGGCGGGCTGCCGGACACCGACCCCGCCCGCGCGCCGAGCCGGACGACCAGTTCCTCCTCGAACCCGTCCGGGCGTTCAGCCGCCATGCCCCACCATCTCCCTCGCCGGTGCCAGCTCCTGCCGGAGCGTCTTCATCGCCCGCGCCAGATGCGTCTTCGCCGTGGCCTCCGAGCAACCGAGCTCCTGCGCGACCCGCGCCACCGGCAGGTCGACGTAGTAGCGCAGCACCACGACCGCCCGCTGCCGGGGCGGCAGTGCCCGCAGCGCCGCGGCCAGCTGTTCGTCGTGCTCGGCCACCGCGGCCCCCGGGGAGTCCGGCGGCACGGGTGTGAGCACCTCCCGCCGGGTCCGCCGCCAGCGCGAGACGTGGGCGCGGACCATCGTCGTCCGCACGTACCCCTCGGCCGCCGCCACGTCCCGGATCGCCGTCCGCTTCGGGTACACCCGGGCCAATGCGTCGTGCAGCAGGTCCCGGGCGTCGTGGACGTCCCCGGTGATCAGGTACGCCCCCCGCAGGAGGGCCTGGTACCGAGCCGCGACGAACTCGTCGAACGGATCGGCCCCCGAGCCCCCCGGGCGCATCGATTCGCGCTTCATACCCCCATGACGCCCCGCACGCCGGAAACGGATGACACCCCGGGGAGGGAAGGTACGACGAAGGGCCGGCACCCACCACCGTGGACACCGGCCCCTGAGGACTCGTGACTACTCCGCGGGCTCGCCCGCGCGCCTGCGCTTCAACCACAGCGCCGCTCCGCCGCCCGCGACCAGGAGGCCGCCGCCGACCGCCAACAGCCCCGCGTCGGGGCCCATCGACTCGCCGAGCACCGGCTGGGCCGCCGGCTCCGGGGCGATCAGCGGATCCGGCTCCGCCACCGGGTCGGCGTGCGCCAGCGCACCGCTCGACAGCAGCATTCCGGCCGCCCCCAGCGCACCGGCCGTTCCGACCCGCCGTCCGAACTGCTTCAGCCGGACCACCCGGATCCGCCGCAGTGGGCGGACCGGACCCAATCCCCGCATCGAGAACTCCCCAGGACTCGTTCGCGTACCCGGGCCGACGCTATCCGATCCCGCACAGGCTTCTCACACGGATTCAGGTTTGGCCGGTCAAGCGTTGTACGACTGTTGCGTACCCGGCGCGCCCTGTTGACGGACGTTCAGGAGTTGTACGTCCCCTGGGCACGCTCCAGTCCCTCGGACAGCAGCGCCTCCACCGCGTCGGCCGAGCGGTCCACGAACCACTCCAGCTCCTTGCGCTCGGTCGAGGAGAAGTCCTTCAGCACGAAGTCCGCGACCTCCATCCGGCCCGGCGGACGGCCGATCCCGCAGCGCACCCGGTGGTACTCGGGGCCCAGCGACTTGGTGATCGACTTCAGCCCGTTGTGGCCGTTGTCCCCGCCGCCCAGCTTCAGGCGCAGCGCCGCGTAGTCGACGTCCAGCTCGTCGTGGACCGCGATCAGCGCGGCGGCCGGCACCTTGTAGAAGTCGCGCAGCGCCGTCACCGGCCCGCCGGAGAGGTTCATGAAGGACATCGGCTTGGCCAGCACGACCCGCTTGCCCGCCAGCCGCCCCTCGGCCACCTGCGCCCGGCTCTTGTGCGCCTTGAACCTGGCACCCATCCGCTGCGCCAGCAGGTCCACCACCATGAACCCGATGTTGTGCCGGTTCCGGGCGTACTGCTCGCCCGGGTTGCCCAGCCCCACCACCAGCCAGGGGCCCTCGTACTCGTCCGCCATCGCGCTCTCACTCCTCGCCTTCACGCTCGACGCCATCATCCCCGGAGACACCGCGTCCCGGACACACCGCTGCCCCGGACGCTCCAGCGGGAGCGACCGGGGCAGCGGTCAAAGCTTCAGCGCGAGGCTCAGGCCTCGGCGCCCTCGGCCTCCTCGGCCTCCTCCTCGACCGGGGCGGCCTGGGCGGCGATGACCTGAAGCACGACGGCGTCGGCCTCGACGGCCAGGGTGACGCCGGCCGGCAGGACGATGTCCTTGGCGTGGATCGAGGCGCCGGCCTCCAGGCCCTCGACCGAGACGGTGACGGCCTCGGGCAGGTGGGTGGCCTCGGCCTCGATCGGCAGGGCCTGCAGGACGTGCTCCAGCAGGTTGCCGCCCGGGGCCAGCTCGCCCTCGGTGAGGACCGGGATCTCGACGGTGACCTTCTCGCCGCGCTTGACCAGCAGCAGGTCGACGTGCTCGATGGTGCGCTTGATGGCCTCGCGCTGGACGGCCTTCGGCAGGACGTACTCGTCCTTGCCCTCGATCGGGACGACCAGCAGGGCGTTCGGGGTCTTCAGGGCCATCATCAGGTCGTGGCCAGGCAGGTTCAGGTGAACCGGGGCGTGGCCGTGGCCGTAGACGACACCGGGGACGAAGCCGGCGCGGCGGGCGCGACGGGCGGCACCCTTGCCGAACTCGGTACGGGTCTCAGCGGCGATGCGGATCTCGGACACGACTGCACTCCTCGTGAAAAATGGCGCGGGGGTGCAGGCAACGCGAAAAACCGCCGGGACCACACCCTCAGTACGTTCGGGGGTCACTCGGCGGCAACGGCCTCTGCAGGTGACGGGATTCCGGCACCGGCAGCGCGTCGATCACGGAGCGGGCGCCCGTCGAGCAGGCACACGGCATCCCTCGCCGAGCAGTTTCACGAGTCTAACCGCACCCACCGCCTCCCGCGAAATCGGCGGCGGCCCCGGCCCACTGGGGACCGGGGCCGCCTGCGCGGGCTTCGTCAGTGCACGCCCTCGAAGAGGCTCGTGACCGAGCCCTCCTCGAACACCTCGCGGATCGCGGCGGCGATCGACGGGGCGATGGACAGCGTGGTGATCTTGTCCAGCTGGAGCTGCGCCGGGGTGGGCAGCGTGTTGGTGAACACGAACTCGCTGACCCGCGAGTTCTTCAGCCGGTCCGCGGCCGGGCCGGAGAGCACACCGTGGGTGGCCGCCACCAGGACGTCCGCGGCACCGTTCTCGAACAGCGCGTCGGCTGCGGCGCAGATGGTGCCGGCGGTGTCGATCATGTCGTCGACCAGCACGCAGACCCGGTCCTTGACGTCACCGACGACGTCGGCCGACAGGATGGTGTTGGCCTGGGTGATGTCGCGGCGCTTGTGGATGATCGCCAGCGGGGCGTCCAGGCGGTCGCACCACTGGTCGGCCACCTTCACACGGCCGGCGTCCGGGGAGACGACGGTCAGCTTGGAGCGGTCGACCTTCCCGCCGATGTAGTCCGCCAGCAGCGGCAGCGCGAACAGGTGGTCCACCGGGCCGTCGAAGAAGCCCTGGATCTGCGCGGTGTGCAGGTCCACGGCCATCAGCCGGTCGGCACCGGCCTGGCGCAGCAGGTCGGCGACCAGCCGGGCCGAGATGGGCTCGCGGCCCAGGTGCTTCTTGTCCTGGCGGGCGTAGCCGTAGAACGGCAGGATCGCGGTGATGCTCCTGGCGGAGGCCCGCTTCAGAGCGTCGATCATGATCAGCTGCTCCATGATCCACTGGTTGATGGGAGCCGTGTGGCTCTGCATCACGAAGCAGTCCGCACCACGGGCGGACTCCAGGAAGCGGACGTAGATCTCGCCGTTGGCGAAGTCCAGGGCCTTGGTGGGGACCAGCTCGGTCCCGAGCGCCGCGGCCACCTCCTTCGCCAGTTCCGGGTGGGCACGGCCGGAGAAGAGCTTGAGCTTCTTCTCACCCGACGTCGTGATCCCGCTCACTGCACCGTCTCCTCGCGTTTGCGGACGCTGAACCCTGACCGGTGCCGGGCAGGCGAGGCCCACGCGCGGTACGGGGTCGGGGAATTGTCGGTACGCCTGGACACGGGCGGTAAGCCCAGTGGCGCACGTATGTCCCCAAGGTTACGCGCCCGCGCAGAAACCGTCCGCCTCGGGACCGCCCCTCGGTCCCCGCCCGGCGCGTCAGGCCTCCGCGGCCCCGTCCGTCGCGGCCTTCGCGGCCTGCGCCGACACGGTCCCGGGGCGCTTGCGCTCGACCCAGCCCTCGATGTTGCGCTGGTGCGCGCGGTTCACGCCGAGCGCGCCCGGCGGGACGTCGCTGGTGATCACGGAACCCGCGCCGGTGTAGGCGCCGTCACCGATGGTCACCGGGGCGATGAACATGTTGTCCGAGCCGGTGCGGCAGTGCGCGCCGATGACGGTGCGGTGCTTGTTCACGCCGTCGTAGTTCACGGTGACCGAGGCCGCGCCGACGTTGGTGCCCTCGCCGATCGTGGCGTCGCCGATGTACGACAGGTGCGGCACCTTGGCGCCCTCGCCCAGCTCGGAGTTCTTGATCTCGACGTAGGTGCCGACCTTCGCCTTGCGGGCCAGCTTCGCCCCCGGCCGCAGGTAGGCGTACGGGCCGGCGACGGCCAGCTCGCCCACCTCGGCGCGGTCGGCCGTGGTGTTGCTCACACGGGCGCCGGCGCCGATCAGGGTGTCCTTCAGGGTGGAGTTCGGGCCGACCTCGCAGCCCTCGGCCAGGTGGGTGGCGCCCTGCAGCTGGGTGTTGGGCAGCACCACGGCGTCCGGCTCGTAGGTCACCTGGACGTCGAACCAGGTGGTCGCCGGGTCCACCACGGTGACGCCCGCGCGCATCGCCCGCTCCAGCAGGCGGTCGTTCAGCAGTCGGCGGGCCTGCGCCAGCTGGACCCGGTCGTTGATGCCCAGGATGTCCCGGTGGTCCTCGGCGACCACGGCGCCGACCCGGTGGCCCGCCTTGCGCAGGATCTCCAGGGTGTCGGTCAGGTACTCCTCGCCCTGCGAGTTGTCCGTGGTGAGCGCGGCCAGCGCCTCGGCCAGCAGCTTGGCGTCGAAGGCGAAGACGCCCGAGTTGATCTCGGCGATGGTGCGCTGGGTGTCGGTGGCGTCCCGCTCCTCGACGATCGAGGCGACCGTGCCGTCCTCGTCGCGCAGGATCCGGCCGTAGCCGAAGGGCTCGGGGACGACGGCGGTCAGCACGGTGACGCCGTTCTGCTGGGCGGTGTGCGCGTCCGCCAGGCGGCGCAGGGTCGCCCCGGTCAGCAGCGGCGAGTCGCCGGCGGTGACGATCACCGTGCCGTCCAGGACCACGCCGTCCGCGGCCAGCGCCTCCAGCGCCGTCCGCACCGCGTGCCCGGTGCCGTTCTGCTCCTCCTGCACCGCGGTCCGCACGGCCGGGTAGTGCTCCACCAGGTGCTCCTGGACCTGCTCGCGCTGGTGCCCCACGACCACCACGAGCTGCTCCGGCGCCAGTTCCCCGGCCGCCGCCACCGCGTGCCCCACCAGCGACCGTCCGCACACCGCGTGCAGCACCTTGGGCAGCTTGTTCGACTTCATCCGGGTCCCGCCACCGGCGGCGAGCACGACAACGGCGGCAAGCGAATTGGCACCCATGCGGGGAAGCTCCTCGGTAGGTTCACAGAGAGGGCAGAGCAGACCCGGCCGGGACCCAGGCCGGTCGCCATACGCAAAGTCCGCCGAGCAGCACCGACAATACCGGCGTGATGGGAGACGCCCGAACCAGAGGCGTGCAGAGGCTCCGCCGCTAGGATTCGAACCCAGACAAAGGCCTCCAAAGGGCCCTGTGCTGCCATTACACCACGGCGGACAGACGTGTCAGACCCTACCCGAGCGGACCCCACCCTGGGTATCGACTTGCACCGATCCGCGGCTCCGATTCGAGCTCCCCGACAGAACTCCCCGAGCCGCCGGTTCATCCATCCAGTCGGGTGAATTCACTCAAGCGCCGCGCGGCAGAGTGTTCCCCTGGACACGGAGCGCAACCTACGATGCCGTAAGTTACGCCGACGTAGGCTCCGCTTCTCTCCCGTTCCGGGACGCCGCAAAGGGACGCCCATGACCATCCAGGCAGGCGAGGCGCGCGCGGGGACCGCCGCGCGCAGCACTCCGACCCCCGATCCCGACACCGCAGCCACGCAGCTGTCCGCCACCCGTGGCGGGGAGAAGCAGGGCATGGCCGAGCGGGCCGCGCTCGGCCTGTTCATCCTCGTGCCGTTCGCCGCGCTGCTGGCCGCCGTACCGGTGGCCTGGGGCTGGGGGCTGGGGTGGACGGACGTCGCGGTCACCGTCTCCATGTACTTCCTCACCTGCCACGGCATCACCGTCGGCTACCACCGCTACTTCACCCACAGCGCGTTCAAGGCCGGCCGGCCGATGCGCCTCGCCCTGGCCATCGCCGGGAGCCTCGCGGTCGAGGGCCCGCTGGTGCGCTGGGTCGCCGACCATCGCAGGCACCACCGGTACAGCGACAAGGAAGGGGACCCGCATTCGCCCTGGCGCTACGGCGAGGGCGTCCCGGCGCTGCTGAAGGGCCTGTGGTGGGCGCACATGGGCTGGATGTTCGACGAGGAGCAGACCCCGCAGCTCAAGTACGCCCCGGACCTCGTCCGCGACCCGGCCATAAGGCGGATCTCCCGGCTGTTCTGGCTCTGGACCACGATCTCGCTGCTGCTGCCCCCGCTGGTCGGCGGTCTGGTGACGCTGACCTGGACGGGCGCACTGTCCGCCTTCTTCTGGGGTTCGCTGGTCCGGGTGGCGCTGCTGCACCACGTCACCTGGTCGATCAACTCGATCTGCCACGCCGTCGGCCGGCGCCCGTTCCGCTCCCGCGACCGCTCCGGCAACGTGTGGTGGCTCGCGGTCCTCTCCTGCGGCGAGTCCTGGCACAACCTGCACCACGCCGATCCGACCGCGGCCCGGCACGGGGTGCTCCGCGGGCAGATCGACTCCTCGGCCCGGCTGATCCGCTGGTTCGAGCTGGCCGGCTGGGTCCGGGACGTCCGCTGGCCGGACGCACAGCGGATCGCCGCCCGCCGCACCGCATGAGGCGGCGCTTCCAGCATGATGTAGGGGTGAACGGGAGCAGCGCAGACACCACAGGCGGTCACCACGGCTCGCGGACGGACGCGGCGCCCGCTTCGGCGCCCGCCCGTCCGCGGGCCGCTGCACCGGCGGGCGGGGCGGCCGGCGGGGCCGACGCCCCGGCCGCCCCGCGCCGCCGGGGCGGCCGGGTCCGGATGACCGGCAAGCAACGGCGCGAGCAGCTGCTGGAGATCGGCCGGACGGTCTTCGCCGAGCGCGGCTACGACGGCACCTCGGTGGAGGAGATCGCCGAGCGCGCCGGGGTGTCGAAGCCCGTCGTGTACGAGCACTTCGGCGGCAAGGAGGGCCTGTACGCGGTGGTGGTGGACCGCGAGATGCAGCTGCTGCTGGACATGGTGACCGGGGCACTGACCGGCGGGCACTCGCGCGAGCTGCTGGAACAGGCCGCCTTCGCCCTGATGGACTACATCGACACCTCGACGGACGGCTTCCGGATCCTGGTCCGGGACTCGCCGGTGGCCCAGTCGACCGGCACCTTCGCCTCGCTGATCAGCGACATCGCGACGCAGGTCGAGGACATCCTGGGCCTGGAGTTCAAGTCGCGCGGCTTCGACGCGCGGCTGGCCCCGATGTACTCGCAGATGCTGGTCGGCATGGTCGCGCTGACCGGCCAGTGGTGGCTGGAGGTCCGCAAGCCGGACAAGGCGACGGTGGCGGCGCACCTGGTGAACCTCGCCTGGCACGGCCTGGAGGGCCTGGAGCGGCACCCGAAGCTGGTCGGCGACCGCAGGGGCTGAGCCCCGGCTACCGCTTGACCCCCACCGCGAAGATCCGCCGGAACGGGAAGACCGTCCCGGACGGCCCGGCCGGGTAGGCCTCGCGCAGCAGCCGCCCGTACTCGGCGAGGAAGGCGGCCCGGTCGGCCGGATCGGCGAGCCGGGTCAGGACGGGGCGCAGCGCGGTGCCCTTGACCCACTCCAGGACCGGGTCCGGCCCGGGCAGCGCGGTGAGGTAGGTGGTCTCCCAGACGTCCGGGTGGCAGCCGGCCGCGGCGAGGGCGTCGAGGTAGCGCGCGGGCGGGTGGACGCCGGGTCGGACGGCGTCCTCGCCGAGCAGGGCGCGCCAGCGGGTGCTGCGGCGCAGGTCGGCGAGCAGGGTGTGGCTGGGGGCGTCGAAGTTGCCGGGGACCTGGAAGGCGACGACGCCGCCCGGGCGCAGGGCGGCGGCCCAGCGCGGGACGAGGTCGAGGTGGCCGTCCACCCAGTGCAGGGCGGCGTTGGAGACGACGAGGTCGGGCCGGGCCGGGGCCGGGTCGTAGTCGCGGGCGTCGGCGAGCAGGTAGTCGGCGTCGGGTTCGCCCTCGGTGCGGGCGGTGGCGAGCATCGGTGCGGAGTTGTCGACGCCGGTGATGCGGGCGTGCGGCCAGCGTTCGCGCAGGACGGCGGTGGAGTTGCCGGGGCCGCAGCCGATGTCGAGGATCGTCTCCTCGCCGGGGTGCGGAAGGACGGGGACGCGGGCGAGCAGGTCGCGCAGCGGGCGGGTGCGTTCGTCGGCGAAGCACAGGTACTGCGCCGGGTCCCAGACGGTGGTGCTCATGGTTCACCTCGCAGGTATCTCGACATCAAGATATCTCGACGAAGCCTCGCTGGCATATTTCTCGATGTCAAGAGACTTCACATCGACACATCCACCGATACACTGATCGTCATGGAGGACGAGGTCGACAGGCTGGTCGCAGCATGGCGCCGGGAGCGCCCCGACCTCGACGTGGAGCCGCTGGAGGTGCTCAGCCGGGTCAGCCGGCTCGCCCGGCACCTGGACCGCGCCCGCCGCACCGCCTTCGCCGAGCACGGCCTGGAGCCCTGGGAGTTCGACGTCCTGACCGCCCTGCGGCGGGCCGGCACCCCGTACCAGCTCTCCCCCGGCCAGCTGCTCACCCAGACCCTGGTCACCTCCGGCACCATGACCAACCGGATCGACCGGCTCACCGGCAAGGGCCTGGTCAAGCGGCTGCCCGACCCGGACGACCGGCGCGGCGTCCTGGTCCGGCTCACCGACGACGGCCGCGACCGCGCCGACCAGGCACTCGCCGGACTGCTCGCGCACGAACGCGAGCTCCTCGCCCAGCTCACCTCCGGCCAGCAGACCGAACTCGCCGCGCTGCTGCGGCTGCTGATCGCCCCGTTCGACAACATCCCGGGCTGAGCCGCGACCGGCCTACGCCCGCTCGACGGTCGCCGCCACGGACGGCGGCGGTACGGACGGCGGCGGTACGGACGGCGGCGGTACGGGCGGCGGCACGGCCGGCTCGGCGGGGCCGACCCCGGCCCGGCGGGCGACCGCGACGGCGGCCAGCGTGGAGTGCACCCCGAGCTTGCCGAGTACGTTCTGCATGTGCGTCCGGACGGTGTGCGGCGACAGGTAGAGCCGCTCCGCGACGGCCTGCCGGCCCAGACCCGCGACCATGCAGCGCAGGATCTGCTTCTCCCGCGGGGTGAGGGTGTCCACCAGCCGCTCGCTCTCGGTGCGGTCCCGCCGCGCGGTGGTGAGTTCGCGGATCACCCCGGTGAGCAGCGCGGGCGGCAGGTGCGTCTCGTCCCGCAGCACCCCCCGGACCACCGCGAGCAGCCGGGCCAGTGAACTCTCCTTGGCCACCCAGCCGGTGGCGCCCGCGTGCAGGGCGCGGGCGGCGCGGTGCGGGTCGTCGGCGGTGGCCAGCACGACGGCGCGCAGACCGGGGTGGGCGCGGCGGAGGCGGGCGAGCAGGGTGATGCCGTCGGGCGGCGAGGCGGTGGGTCTGAGCTGGTCCGCCCGGAGCGGGTCCGCCGCCGACCGGGCACCGCCGGGCGGTGCGCCCGGCACCGCGGACGACAGCGCGGGCGACAGCGGGGAGGGCGCCCCGGGTGGTACGGCCGACCGTCGTGGCGGCGGTACGGGCGGGGCCGCCCGGCGCCGCGCCTCCTCGGCGGGATCCGCACCGGGCCGTCGGCGGGCCGTCGGCGGAGCCGCCCCGGGCGGCCCGACCGCTCCGCCCCCGCCGGCCCCACCGCCTCCACCGGCCCCGAGATCGGCATCGATCAGCGCCACGTCGTAGGCCCGGCCCTCGGCGGCGGCGCGCTCCAGCGCCCGCTCGGCGGCGGCCGCACTGCCGGCCGCGCCCACCTCCACGTCGGGCTCGGCGGCGAGCGCCGCGGCCAGTGCTTCGGCGAAGATCCGGTGGTCGTCGACCACCAGGACGCGAATCCGCCCCATCGTCCCTCCCCCTGCTCAGACCGCCCGAGCCGGGGAGCGGGGACCGGCCCGGCGTCCGCGTTCCGGACCCGCCGTTCCGCCCGCCCACCGGTGGCCGGTGAGATCGAAAGGGCGCCGGCCCCCACCGGTACCGCACTCAGCGTACGGGGTCGGGAAACGCCCTCGTGGCGATTTGGTGAAGTTTCGTCAGAAGGTGCGTGAGCAGCCGGACTTGCGCCCCGGGCCGTGCCGCGCCACCGCCGCGGTCGCCGC
This sequence comes from Kitasatospora sp. NPDC097691, assembly GCF_040302665.1. NCBI lineage: Bacteria > Bacillati > Actinomycetota > Actinomycetes > Kitasatosporales > Streptomycetaceae > Kitasatospora > Kitasatospora sp. NPDC097691. Next base: position 48,060 of record NZ_JBEORY010000020.1, read on the forward strand.
TCCCGGACGTTCCGGGTGCGGAGACCGCGACAGCCGGCGGCCGTGCCCGGCCCGCCTACCGGCCGTTCTTCTCCAGGGTGAACTTCCAGGCGTCGGCGACGATGTCGTCCAGGTTCGGGCGGCGCGGGGTCCAGCCCAGCGCCTCGTGGGCGCGGGCGGCCGAGGCCACCAGCACCGCCGGGTCGCCGGCCCGGCGACCGGCGACCTGCACCGGGATCTCCCGGCCGGTGACGCGCTTGACCGACTCGATCACCTCGCGCACCGAGAAGCCGCTGCCGTTGCCCAGGTTGCAGATCAGGTGCTCGCCCGGCTTGGCGGCGGCCACCGCCAGCAGGTGGGCCTCGGCCAGGTCCGCGACGTGGATGTAGTCGCGGATGCAGGTGCCGTCCGGGGTCGGGTAGTCGTCGCCGTACACCGCGATGTGCGGGCGCTGCCCGAGCGCGGCCTGGAAGACCAGCGGAATCAGGTGCGACTCGGGGTCGTGCCGCTCGCCGTACGCACCGTACGCGCCGGCCACGTTGAAGTAGCGCAGCGAGACGGCGGCCAGGCCGTGCGCGACGGCCTCGCTGGTGATCAGGTGGTCCACGGCGAGCTTGGTGGCGCCGTAGGTGTTGGTCGGCGCGGTGCGGGCGGTCTCGGCGATCGGCACGGCCTCCGGCTCGCCGTAGGTGGCGGCGGTGGAGGAGAACACGAGCTTGCGCACGCCCGCCGCGCGCATCGCGCTGATCAGCTCCAGCGAGCCGGCCACGTTGTTGCGCCAGTACTTCTCCGGGTCCACGACCGACTCGCCGACCTGCGAGGAGGCAGCGAAGTGCAGCACGCCCTCGAAGGAGCCGTCCAGGACCTCGCCGGCCTCCTGGATCCGGCCCTCGACGAACTCGGCACCGGCCGGAACGCCCTCGCGGAAGCCCGTCGAGAGGTCGTCCAGGACGGTCACCTGGTGCCCCGCCTCCAGCAGGTGGGCGGCCACCACACTGCCGACGTAGCCGGCGCCACCCGTGACCAGGTACTTACTCATGTTGCGACCTCCAGCGGGCGATGGTCCGCGCGGTGGGCGTGGCCATCGACGGAATCCGTACGACTGGGGCCATTCTCCCAACCCACCGGGGTGCTCCGGACCACCCGGGCGCCTGCTCGCACGCTTTTCACCAAGTCCTCAGCCCCCGGACATCCGCTCCAGCAGACCGGTGCGCGCCGCCACCGCGGCCGCCTCCAGACGGGTCCGCGCGCCGAGCTTCATCAGCACCCGCTGGACGTGCGTCCGGGCGGTGCTGGCGGCGATCCGCATCCCGGCGGCGATCGCGGCGGTGTCCTCGCCGTCCGCGATCCGGGCCAGCACCTGCACCTCACGGCGGGTCAGCAGCCGCAGCAGCCGGACGGCCTCGTCGTCCGGCTCGGCCGCCGGGCGCAGCAGTTGGTCGAAGGCACCGCGCAGGATGTCCACCGCGACGGCGGCCTCGCCCGCCCGGGCCCGCCCGATGGCCCGCTCGACCACCTCGATCCGCTCGTCGCTGGGCACGTACCCCGCCGCGCCGGCCGCGAACGCCCCGGCCACGCCGCGCAGTTCGCCCACCGGCCCGAGCACGATCACGGCCACCTCGGGACGCTCCCGGCGGATCCTGCGCAGCCCGTCGAAGGCGCCGGGCTCCCCCGGCGCGGCCACCCCCAGCAGGCACACCTCGGGCCGTCGGCCGGCCACCAGGTCCGCGGCGACACCGGCCGGGGAGCCCACCGCGAGCACCCGGTGACCGCGCAGCTGGAGCGCGGTGGCCAGCGCCTCGGCCAGCAGCCGGTGGTCGTCCACCACCACGAGTCGAACGCCCATGACGCCTCCCGGTCAGGGTTCGGCTCGCGCCCGCACCCTTCGGGCGGGCGGCCGATGACGCACCATCACAGCGCATTCCGTACCCGACCCGCCAGCCGTCGTGCGTCGGCTGCCGCCGGAAACGCGAAAGACCCCCGCCAGAGGCGGGGGTCTTCCAGTTGAGCCCCCATGCGGAATCGAACCGCAGACCTTCTCCTTACCATGGAGACGCTCTACCGACTGAGCTATAGGGGCTTGCCGGGTTTTTGTTTTCCCGGGCCGGTCGAACAAGGAAGACATTACACGGCCGTCGGCCCGGAAGGGAAATCGGCTCCGGGCCTGCCTGCTCGCTCCGGGCCCGCCTGCTCGCTCCGCAGTCTCGGCTCTCGGCGCGCGCCGCGGCCTCGACCCTCGGCGTGCGCTGCGGCCTCAGCCCTCGGCGTGCGCCGCGTCGAACTCCTGGCGGGCCGCCATCATCTGCCCGGCGCGACGCTCCGTCCACTGCCCGAGCGGCGCGACCAGCTCGGCCAGCTCACGGCCGAGCGGCAGCAGGTCGTAGACCACCCGCGGCGGCGTCTCCGGGAACACCGTGCGGAGCACCAGGCCGCTGCGCTCCAGGTTGCGCAACGACTGGGTGAGCATCTTGCGGCTGACCCCGCCGACCCCGCGCTGCAGCTCGGAGAAGCGCTGCGGCCCGCAGGCGGCGAGGCTCATCAGGATCAGCAGCGACCACTTGTCGGCCAGCTCGGCGAAGACCTCGCGGCTGGGACAGAGCCGGGCGAAGACGTCGAACGCCTGCGCCGCCTGCCCCTCCGTCGGTCGCTGCTCCTCGCACTGCCCCGCCCGGGCCCGGGTCACTTCCTCCGTCGTCATGCCATCCAGGGTAGCCCTTCGGTCTCCAATCCACTCTTGGTAACCAATGGAGACCTGGTCTATATTGGAGACCGCCAAGGGATCGGGGTCGGACCGGGCCGCCTCAGCGCGTCCTGCTCCCGGCCCCGCGCCCTGTCCTCTGCCCTCGCACCTGCCTTCCCACCGGCTTCCGCCGGTCCCACGCCGTCCCCCTGGAGCGCCCACATGACCGCCATCCGCCCGACCGTCGCCCTCGCCTACCACTCCGGCTACGGCCACACCGCCGTGATCGCCGAGGCCGTCGCCCGCGGCGCCGCAGCCGCCGGTGCCGAGGTCGTCCGGATCGCCGTCGACACCATCACCGAGGAGCAGTGGGCCCAGCTGGACGCCGCCGACGCGATCGTCTTCGGCTCCCCCACCTACATGGGCACCGCCTCCGGCGCCTTCCACGTCTTCGCCGAGGCCACCAGCAAGCGCTGGTTCACCGACGCCTGGAAGGACAAGGTCGCGGCCGGCTTCACCAACTCCGCCTCCAAGAGCGGCGACAAGGCGGGCACCCTCGGCTTCTTCCAGACCCTCGCCGCCCAGCACGGCATGAACTGGGTCAACCTCGGCCTCAAGCCCGGCTGGAACGCCACCACCGCGTCCGAGAACGACCTCAACCGCCTCGGCTTCTTCAACGGCGCCGCCGCCTCCTCCCCCTCCGACGCCGGCCCGGAAGCCGTCCACAAGGCGGACATCGCGACCGCCGAGCACCTCGGTGCCCGCGTCGCCGAGCACACCGCCGTGGTGCTGGCCGGCCGCGCCGCCCTGGCCGGCTGACCGGGTCCGCCCGACCTGCCCGACCTGCCCGACCCCCTCGCGCGCCTACGCCGCCGGATCCGCCCCCAGCAGGGGCGCCCGGCGGCGTCCGCCGTCCACCGCCCCGAGCTCGGCGCCGGTGGTCTCCGGCAGCAACCGCAGGCAGCCCAGGGCCAGCACGCCCAACCCCGCCAGGTACCAGCCCACCGGCTGCGCCGTCCCGTACGCCTCGGTCAACCGCGTCGCCACCAGCGGGGTCGTCGCACCGCCGATCACGCCGCCCAGGTTGTACGTCAGCGCGGCACCCGTGTAGCGCACCCGCGTCGGGAACAGCTCCGGCAGGAACGCCGCCACCGGCCCGAACATGCAGCCCAGCACCACCATCGCGCCCGCCAGCGCAACGAACATCAGCGACCGGCTCACCGTCTCCAGCAACGGGAACAGCACCAACGACCAGCCCGCGGCGAGGACCGTCGCCCACCACAGCGTCCGCCGCCGCCCCCACCGGTCGCTGCGCGCGGCACTCAGCCACACCGTCGCGGCCATCCCCAGCGCGCCGATCAACAGCATCGTCAGCACCAGCGTGCTCGCCACCCCAAGCCCCGAAGTCGCGTACGCCAGCGCGTACGTCGTGGTCAGGTAGAACAGCGCGTACCCCACCGTGATCGCCCCGCCGCCCGCCAACACCGGGCGCCAGTGCTCACGCAGCACCTCCAGCGACGGCGCCCGCTCCCCGCGCCCGGCCGAGCGGAACAGCGGCGACTCCTCGATCCGCAGCCGCACGAACAACCCCACCGCGACCAGCGCGAACGAGGCCAGGAACGGCACCCGCCAGCCCCACCCGCGGAACGCCCGGTCGTCCAGACCGAGTTGGAGAGCCAGGAACACGCCGTTCGCCAGCACGAACCCGCACGTCGGCCCCAACTGCAGGAACCCGCCGTACCGCCCCCGCCGCTCGGCCGGCGCGTTCTCCGCGATCAGCAGCGCCGCGCCACCCCACTCCCCGCCCAACCCGACGCCCTGACACACCCGCAGCGCCACCAGCACCGCCGGCGCCCACCACCCCCACGCGGCGAACCCCGGCAACACCCCCACCGCCGCCGTCGCCAACCCCATCAACAGCAGCGACACCACCAGCGTCGCCTTCCGCCCCACCCGGTCCCCGAAGTGCCCGAACACCACCGCCCCCAACGGCCGGGCCAGGAACGCCACCGCGTACACCGAGAACGCCGCCAACAGCGCCCCCACCGTGCCCAGTCCGGGGAAGAACACCGGCCCGAACACCAGGGCGGCCGCCGTCCCGTAGATGAAGAAGTCGTAGAACTCGATCGCCGTCCCGATCAGCGCCGCGACCGCCGCCCGACGCAACTGGCCTGCCCGTTCCGGCTGTTCTGCCTGCCTCGCCCGTTCTGCCTGCCCTGACCGCCCCGCCCGCCCCGGCTGTTCTGCCTGCCCTGACTGCCCCGCCTGCCAAGCACCCTCCGCATCCATACCACCACCCTCACCACCCCGCCCCACCCCCACCAGCCCCCACCCGGGTGACCACGGCGCACCACCGCAGACCCACGCCCGGCCCGCACTCCACGCGCCCCCGAGCCTCGCCGAACCCGGCACCACCGCACGTATGCTGACCGTCCGGAGACCATCTCGACATACGGGGGGAAACCGTGCCGGGCCCCTATTCACGCACCGCCTTCGCGGTCAATCCGGCCGCACTGGAAAGCTGCGGGCAGACCGCCCGACACCTCGGCGGCCAGATCCCGCCCGAGACGACGAAGATCACCGCACCCAGTGACCAGGCCGCCGCCGCCCTCCGGGGCTGGCTCACCGGTCCCGCGGTCCACGACTGCGCCGCCGACTGGAAGACCCTGCTGGACAGGCTCGCCGCCGACATGGGCAACAGCGGCACCAAGCTCTCGACCGCCGCCGCCGACTACCGCCGGAACGAGCAGGACCTGTCCACGGCCCTGAACGGCGGCCCGGCAACCACCCCGTGCGGCTACCGGGCCCCGGCCGCCGACCCGTTCGGAACCGTCCTCACCAAGGACCTGTCCCCGGCCGCCGAAGCCGCCCGGACCAACGGCACCGGAAAGGCCCCGTGAAGCCGATGGACATCGCCACCCTCCGGAACGCCGACATCAACGGCATCACCGCGGCCGGAGCCGCCTACGACACCCTCGTCACGGCGTTGGGACGGCACGCCGAGTCCTGGCAGCACGAGGTCGCCGACCGGCTCGGCGCGGCGCAGTGGACCGGGACCGCCGCCGAGAGCGCCACCGCCGAGATCCAGGCGATCAGCACCCAGCTCCGACTCGCCGCCCAGGAACTCTCCTTCGTCAGCCGGGCCCTCGCCGAGGCCGCCGAAGGCTTCGCCGCCGCCCAGGCACACCTGATCAACGCCCTGGACGACGCCGAGAAGCAGAAGTTCACCGTCGCCCCCGACGGGCGCATCACCTGGGACGACGAGCCCACCTCCGCAAACTACCCGGGTGACACGGCCGAAGAGACCGCCAAGGAACTCGGCCGCCGGATCACCGCCGCCCTCGACGAGGCCGCCCACGCCGACTCGGAGATCGCGCAGCGGCTCGGCCACCTCGCCCACAACGCGAGCAGCGGCACCGGCCTGGACGCCGCCACCGTCCAGAAGGACCGGGAAGCGTTCGCCGCCCGCGAGGCCGTGCCTCCCGCCGGAACCGATCCGGAGACCGTGAAGCGCTGGTGGGACAGCCTCACCGAAGCCCAGCAGCAGCGCTTCGTCCTCAACCACCCCGACCGGGTCGGCAACCTCGACGGCATCCCCGCCGCCGCCCGCGACCAGGCCAACCGGATCAACCTCGCGCGGAGCAAGCAGGACCTGCAGACCCGGCTCGACCGGCTCGGCCCCGAACCCGAGCAGTTCCTCGGCTGGGCCAAGGGCGAGCCCATCCCGAACCCCGCCTACGCCGAATGGCACCGCCGGCAGCAGGACCTGCGGGAGAAGCTGACGGCGATCGCGGCCATCGAGGGCCGCCTGACCGGCGACAGGCCGGCGTCCCGCGACGGCACCCCGGCCTTCCTGCTCGGCTACGACACCGAGGGCAACGGACGCGCGATCGTCTCCGTCAACAACCCCGACACGGCGGACAACGTGGTCACCCTGGTCCCCGGCACCACCTCCCGGCTCGCCACCGCCATCGGCGACGTCGACAAGGCCGACGAGATGGTCAAGGCCGCCGACCGGACCGACCCCGGCAGCCCCAGGACGACCGCCGCCATCGCCTGGGTCGGCTACGACGCCCCTCAGAACATCTTCCCGGAGGCGGCCACCGACTCGTACGCCGAGAACGCCGAGCAGGACCTGGCCCGCTTCCAGAACGCCCTGCGCACGACCCACGAGGGCACCCCCTCGCACAACACCCTCATGGGCCACAGCTACGGCAGCGTCGTCGTCGGCTTCACCATGCGCGACCACACGCCGCCGGTGGACGACGTCGTCCTCGTCGGCAGCCCCGGCGTCGGCGTCGACCACGCCAAGGAACTGAACATCGACCCCTCCCACGTCCACGTCGCCCGGGGAAGCCAGGACACGATGATCAAGACCGCCGCCGGCACCGGCCTCCTGTTCGGACGTGACCCCATGGACACCGACTTCGGCGCCCGACACCTCCCCGCCGGCACCACCGACCACTCCCACTACTGGCTCCCCGGCACCGAATCCGTCAGGTCCTTCGGCGCCGTGATCACCGGCAACGGGAACGACCGGTGAGGCCACACCGCACGATCGCGGCAGCAGTGACCGCCGGCGTGCTGTGGACCGTCCCGGCGTGCACCGGGGACTTCGACGCCCCCACGATGACGCGGGCCCAGGCGAAGCAGCAGACCGCGGACTACGCGGGGCAGGCCATCGCCGACCTGCCCCAACCGGTCACCGCGGCCGGCGGGCGGGAGAACGGCACCAACTGCTTCAAGAACGACGCCCCTTCGGAGTACGACGGCCGAGTCGTGGAGGTGACCGAGAAACGGCTCTCCGGCATCCCGACGGACCACCAGGCCGAATACGTCGAACGGCTCCGGGCCCGGATCGAGTCCATGGGATTCCAGCGGGACGACTCCGGAGCCCTGCCAACGTCCATCCACTTCACGAACGCCGCCAACAGGTTCACCGGCTCCATCGACGGCATCGGCAGCTCGTACGGGATGCTCGTGATCGGCTTCACCTCCCCCTGCGTGTGGCCCAACGGCACCGAACCACCCCGCTGACCACCCGCCACCCGACCCGGCTACCGCCCGTACGAATCGCCCACCGCCCCGGCACCCGACCTCCGCCGCCGCACCACGCCGAACACCACCCCGGCCACCAGCACCAGCCCGGCCACCACCCCACCCACAATCGGCAACGCCCCGCCCGTCCCCGACGACGCACCTGCCGCCACGCCTGTCGGACTCGGCACCGACGACGCGGGCGCCGACGCACTCGCCGAAGCAGAAACCGACGGAGTCGCCGACGGCGAAGCCACGTCCGCCGGAAGCGGCGACACATCCGCCGGCCCGGGATCACCCGGATCCGTCAACGCGATACGCGGCCGAACCGCACCCCACCCCGCACCATCCGTACGGACGTCCCCGCCATTGGGCCGACCTGCAGTGTTGATGAGCACCCGCAGAATCTGATTCGCAGTCCACTCCTTGTGAACCGCCCAGATCAGCGCTGCCGAAGCAGAAACCAAAGCAGTCGCGTCAGACGTCCCATGACCCTTGCAGTAGCCGGTGGAAGCCGTGCAAGCAGCGATCACATCCATGCCAGGGGCCATGAGAGCAACCTGCGGACCGCGCTCGGACTCGTCCGTCACCGTGCCATTCCGGTCGATAGCCCCAACGCCAACCACATTCGGCAACCCGGCCGGATATTCGACAACATTTCCCTGCTGCCCTGAATTTCCAACACTGGCGACCACAAGGGTGCCCTTCGCCCGCGCATTCGCAAGGATGCGATTGATCTTCACAAGATCATCCGACGTGGCGGCAACCGCATTCGTTCCTAGCGAGATACTGATGACCTTCGCACCTTGATCGACCGCGTAGTTCACGGCCTGGCCGATCTGATCAAGGAAGTCGGTCGTAGTGACAGTCCCCTCCGACCCGCTATTGATCTTCAGAGGAAGGATCTTCGCGCCAGGCGCGAGGCCGTAGGCACCGTTCCCAGCGCGGTTCCTACCCGTACCTGCGATGAGGCTGGCCATTCCGGTGCCATGCCCGCTGGGGTCGACGCCGACGCCATTAGAACCGTCGCTGAAGTCCTTCCCCGGGAGGAACTGCCCGACCAAGTCCGGATGATCCAGCTTGAATCCTCCATCGATCACCGCGACGGTGACACCCTCCCCCTTGGAGACCTTCCACATCTCCGGGGCGTGCATGGCGTCCAGGTGCCACTAATCAGCGCGGATCGAATCGTCGGCAACCGCCGACGCCACCGAAGCCCCCAACACGTACACACCCGCGACCCCCATAGCCGCAAAGCGCCGAGCCCACACCCAGCGACCCATCTCCTGCCCCCCAATGGCTTGAACTATGTCCTGTACGGGTTGTCCTCCGGCGCCACCACATCCATCGGCTGCTGCTGCGGCACCGGTGGCACCTGGCCCCCGGAAGGCTCAGCCGCCGACTTCCGCCGCCGCACCACGACGAACACCACCCCAGCCACCAGCACCAGCCCGGCCACCAGGCCACCCACGATCGGCACCGTGCTGCCCGACCCCGACGACGAATCAACCTTTGGTTGCGCCGGCGCCGCCACGCCCGTCGGACTCGGCACCGACGACGCGGGCGCCGACGCCGACGGAACCGCCGCCGGCGAAGCCGTGTCAGCCGCGAGCGGCGACACATCCGCCGGCCCAGGATCACCCGGATCCGTCAACGCAATACGCGGCCGAACCGCACCCCACCCCGCATCATTCGTGCGAATATCCCCGCCGTTCGGCCTTCCCGCCGTGTTGATGAGTACCCGCAGAACCTGATTCGCAGTCCACTCCTTGTGAACCGACCAAATCAGCGCGGCTGACGCAGAAGCCAAAGCGGTTGCATCGGATGTCCCATGGCCCGTGCAGTAACCAGAAGGAGCCGTGCAAGCCGCAATCGTGTCCTGGCCGGGGGCAACGAGCGCAACCTGCGGACCCGTCTCAGACTCCTCCGTCACCGTTCCGTTTCGGTCGACCGCTCCGACACCTACAACATTGGGAAGCGCGCCCGGGTATTCGGCCAGGTTCCCCGACTTTGCCGAATTCCCGACACTGGATAGCACGAGCGCGCCCTTTGCCCGGGCATTCGAGAGAATCCGGCTAAGTTTGGCCGAATCAGCCGGAATCGCCGTCACCGCCGAGACACCCTGGGAAATGCTGATGACCCTGGCGCCCTGATCGACAGCATATGTGACCGCCTGGCCGATCTGATCAAGGAAATCTGCCGTGACCGCGGTCCCCACGGATCCGTTATCGATCTTGAGTGGCAGGATCTTGGCGCCCGGGGCCAGTCCGTACGCCCCGTTTCCCCCGCGGTTCTTTCCCGTTCCCGCGATGAGGCTGGCCATCATCGTTCCGTGTCCGTCACCGTAGGAAGCCACACCGCCCGGGCTTCCGCTGAAGTCCTTACCTGGAAGGAACTGCCCCACCAAATCCGGATGATCCAGCTTGAAACCCCCGTCGATCACCGCAACGGTGATCCCGTCGCCCTTGGTGACCTTCCACATTTCCGAAGCGTGCATGGCATCGAGGTGCCATTGAGCCGCACGAATGGAATCGTCGGCAACCGCCGGCGCTGCAATCGGGCCGACCACGATTCCCGCCGCCAGAAGCGCCACAGCGGCAGCCCGCCAACGTGCTCGTGTGTCCGTCCGCCCCATCACAACTCCTCGTCACTCTCTTCACCGACCGGGAAGCGTGCCCCGAACAAGCCTGCCCGGCCACTGGGCGGGCCCAGTGGCCGGGCAGTCGTTGCCGATCTACTCAATCACGTCCGGATTGCTGTTCGGCGTACCGCTGGTCCAGGTCTCCTCGTCCTCGTGCAGGTAGTCGGCGCGGCTGCGGCGGTCGCGTTCCTTCCGGTTGCCGTGACCCGCCATACCCGGGGCCATCATGCCGTTCTGCCCGGACCGGGCCCCGCCCTCGGCGGCTCCCGCTGCGGCCGCGCGGTTGCGCAGGCCCGAACCGCCCGGCGTGAACTCCCCGCCGGCAGTCGGGCCCTTGCGGCCGCCGACCGTGCCACCCGTGGTCGAGGACAGGCCCCGGCCGCGCGAGCCGCCGCTCCCGCCGACGACACCGTGGCCGCCACCCATGCCCGGGTGCATGCCCATGCCGTTCATGCCGTTCTGCCCGCCGACGCGGCCGCCACCCGGCCCCGCTTCACGAGAGCCGAAGACCGTCCCGGAGGGAATGCCCGGGGTGCCGTTCTTCCCGGCGGTCTGGCCGCCAAACGGCGCTCGGGGGTTGACGCTGCCGCCCTTGCTGGGAACGTAGTCGGTGCCACCACCCTTGGTCTGGACCGAACCGCCCCCGGGCCCGACCGGGAAGCCGGGCATCGGGCCCCCAACCGGAGTGTTGGGCCCGCCGCCCGGTCCGGTGGGGCCAGTCGGGTAGGTCGGAGTGGTGGTCGGTCCGCCCGTCGACACGGGGCCACCGCCCGGACCGGTCTGGGTCGGCGGCGCGGTCGGCAGGCTGTCCAGCCCGGTACCCGGACGGTTGACCGGGTCCGACGGATGGGTCGGCGGGATCGAGGTACCCGGATCCTGCGGGTTGGGAGGCAACTGGCCGCCGCTGTACGGAGGAGTCGGGGTGGTGTGGCCCCCACCGGGCGACCCGGTGGAACCCGACCCCGGGTTGTACGACGTCACCGAACCGCCGCCGTAGTTGCCGCCACCGGACGGGCTGTAGCCGCCGCCGACGCTTCCTCCGCTCACACGGGGACTTCGGAGGGAACCACCGTGGCCACCCCCGGAGCTTCCACCGCCCGTGTACTCCGACTCCCCGCCTCGGTTACGCTCCGTCTCAGGCGTCCCCGGAAGCGTCACATCGTCAGGGATCCCATTCAGGGTTGCCGTTGCCGCGGTGTACGCCTGCGCCAGGTTCTCCACCTGATGGACTGCTTCCTGCCGCTCCTTCTCGACCGTCGCCTTGGCCTGCTTGTAGTCCGCCTCGGTCACCCAGGCGTTGCCCTCCGGGGTCCCGCTCGCCTTCATGTACTGGTCGATTGTCTGACCAACCGCCGAGAGCTTGGTCTCCACGCCGGCGGGAGCCGTCTGCCTCTCGTACCTGGCGACTACATCCACAGCATTCTGCGGAACCGGAGGCATCGCGACCTTGGCGGTGCTGAGCGCCTCACCGGCCTGGGTCATCGCACCGCCGGCGGTCGTCGAGTGCTGCCCGATGATGTCAGCGGACTTGTAGAGGTTGCCGACCCAGGATTTGAAGTTCTCGGCCGCCGGTCCCTCCCAGTGGACCTGGCCGAGGTGTGCCTGGAGGGCAGTGCTGAGCTCCCCCAGTACGCGACCGGCGTCCTGGAGCTGAGCAGCCCGCTTCAACACCACATCGGGCATCGTCTTGTCGACCACCGCCCTGAGGGCGGGATGCTTCATGTCGTTGTACTTGGATTCGCCTGCCATGGTCTCTTCCCCGTCTCCCCGTGTGTGGCCCCGCGTCCGCTATCAGAGGCCCGCGTTGGACCGCGACCCGTTCGACCCCGCCGACGGTGAGGTGTAGCCCGCATTCGTCGCGACCGCCTTCTGGTCGGCGGTCGTGTTGTCCTCGTTGGTCGTGTAGCTGCCATGCGTCGTCGCGATGGCTTCCTGCATCGTCTGGATCTGCTTCACGAAGTCCTTGTGGAACTTGACCAGCTGAGTGTGGACCTTGCCATAGGCGGTCGTGAGGGCCGTCGCCTCATCGAACTTCGCGCTGGCGAAGTGCGCGGTCTCCACCTTCTGCTCTTCGAGCTTGTACGGCGCGGCCGCCGAGCCCTCCATCGCGGCGAGCAGGGCCTCGACCTTGGCGGCGAAGTTGGAGAGCGTCTGCAGCTCCACCTTGACGTCCTGCTTGCCGAACGCCGACACCAGGTCGTTGGCGCTGAAGTTCGTCTGCACGGTGCTGACGACGCGGTTGATGCCGAAGCCGAAGGGGCCGAACGGGTCGCTCAGCATGAACGGCGTGTCGTCCGGGCCCGCCGGGGTGTTCGGGTCGGTACCCGGGGTGCTCGGGTCGGGAGTCGGCGCAGGACTGGGCGAAGGATTCGGCGACGGACTCGCCGAGGAGGTCGGAGTCGGGCTCGGAGCCGGGCTCGGCGAGGGGCTCGGCGTGGAACTCGGCGCAGGGGTCCCCGACGGGCTCGGGGACGGACTCGCCGAAGGGCTCGCCGACGGAGTCGGCGTTCCCGAACTTGATGCACCATTGCCTGCCACAGCAGTTCACCTCTCCCCCGTACGGCCGGTCGCTCCCCGGCACCCGGGGGCTTCCGTGCCGCAACGCAACACACCGTCAACTTCTGGGTCGTGCAGTCGTCGTACCGTCCTGGTCGGCGAACCGCCCGCCCTGTGGGCGGTTTTCGCCTCCGTCATCGTAGCCACCACCTCTGTCGGACGGGCAGGGCCCTTGGCCCGCGCGTACGCGATCGGTACGAACTTGACACGTACAACCCGCTTCCGGGCTGCTCGGTAGACTGCTCCGGTACGCCCCATCTGCCGCGCAATGTCGCACAGCAGCGACTCCTGGCCGCAGAACGGACGTGTCCGCATGAGTTCCCCGATGGCCCGTTCCTGGTGGGCCCGCGCCGTGCGGCCCGCGCGGCCGCCGTTGCCGCTGGCGCTGATGGTTCGGGCGGCGGTGGGCATGGCGGTGCCGTTGGCGGTGGGTCTGCTGGTGCACCGGCTGGATCTGGGGGTGTTCGCCGGGCTCGGGGCGATGCACGCCACGATGAACGACCGTGCCGAGCCGTCGCGGCTGCGGGCGGCCCGGATCGGGACGGCCGTCCTCGCCTCCGCGCTGGGCATGCTGGTCGGTACCGCCCTTCAGCGCGCCGATGCCGACGGTCCCACCCTGGGTGCCGCGCTGACGTTGACCGCTTTCGCTTCCGGCGCCCTGAGCGCGACGGGTCCGCGGGGGTCGGCGGCGGGGATGCTGCTGTTGGTGTCGGCCGCGCTGGGGAGCGGCATGCCGCTGCCGGGGCCGTGGTGGGCGGCGGCGCCGATGATGCTGGCCGGGGCCGGGCTCGTGGTGCTACTCGGGTTGCCGGCGGGGACACCGGGTCGGCCTGCGGCGGATCCGCGCAACCGGGCGCTCGCGGCCGCGTACGACGCGCTCGGTCGGACGCTGGCCGACCTGGGGACGTCGCGGGCGGCGGCCTCGCGCCGGGTGCTGACGGCCCGGCTGAACCAGTTCCAGGACCTCTTGCCAGGGAAGCCCAGGAACCCCGGGAAGGCCGACAAGAACCTGAGCCGCCCGAACGCCCCGACGAGTCGCATGTACGAGGCCGCCCTCGCCGCCACCGAGGCGGCGACGGGCCTGTTGTGGGCCCGGCGCCCGGTGCCGCCGGAGGTCGCGGAGGTGCCGAACCGGCTGGCGGCGGCGGTGCGGCAGGGCGGCGGCGAGGTCGTGGTCCCCGGGTGGCGGCCGGACACGCCGGCCCGGCAGGCCCTGGACGTGGCCCTGCGGGCCGCCGCCGACACCGTGGCGGGCCGCGACGTGCGGCTCGGCACCGCGCCCGCCCCCGCGCCCGATCCGTGGCGGCTGCGGGTGCGGCTGCTGTCCGGGCCGTCGGTGCGGTACGGGCTGCGGGTCGCGCTGTGCATCGCGGCCGGTTCGGCGGTCACCGCCAACTACCCGCTCAGCAGGAGCTACTGGGTGCCGATGACGATCGCCTTCGTCCTGAAGCCGGACTTGGGGTCGGTGTTCCTGCGTGCGGTGAGCCGGTCGGTCGGCACGGTGCTCGGGGTGGCTGTGACCGCGGCGCTGCTCGTGCTGACCACCGAGGAGTGGGCGCTGGCGGTGGTCGCCGCGCTCTGTGTGGCCCTGCTGCCGTACGCCACGGCGGCGCACTACGGGCTGAGCACCGTCGTGATGACACCGATGGCGCTGGTCCTGATCCAACTCGGCGGCCAGAGCGGCGCGGCGGAGTTCTGGCCCCGGGTCCTGGACTCGGTCCTGGCCAGTGCGGTCGTCCTGCTCTTCGGGTACCTGCTGTGGCCGGAGCGGCCGCGCCACCGGATCGAGCCCCGGCTGGTGGCGGCGACGACGGCGCTGCGGGCCTACCTCGACGCGGTCGCCACCGGGCGCGCCGAGCGGGCCGAGGTGTGGCTGCGCCGTACGGCCTACCGGTCGCTGGCGGATGCCCGCCAGGAAGTGCGGCAGGGGCTGGTCGAACCGCCGCCGACCGGCCGGCTGGCGGAGCGGTGGCTGCCGGCGACGGCGGCGCTGGAGCGGCTGGGTGGCGCGGTGGCGGCGTTCGCGGCGCAGGTCCGGTACGGCGGCCGGGTGCCGGACCCGGCCGAGGTCGACCGGGTGCGCCGGGCGTTGGACGAGCTGACCGCCGCCGCCCGCGCGCACCGTCCGCCGACCACGCCGACGGACGCGGCGGCCACCCCGAGAGACGTGACCGGTCCGACCACGCCGAGAGACGAGCTGCACGACACACCGCACGACACACCGCACGACCCCACGCTCAGCGCGCTGGGCCGTGCGGCGGACGAACTCGAAACGCTGCTGGCCGGGAGCTAGCCGGACCGCCGGGCTCAGACCGGCTCAGACCTGCTCGGCCAGCTCCAGCCAGCTCATCTCCAGCTCCTCCTTCTCGTCCCGGACCGCGCGCAGCTGCCCGTCCAGCTCCGCGACCTTGGAGAAGTCGGCGGCGTGCTCGGCGAGTTGGGCGTGCAGCTTGGCCTCCTTCTCGTCCAGCTTGGCGATCTGCCGCTCCAGCTTCTGCATCTCCTTCTTGGCCGCCCGCAGGTCCCCGCCGGACAGCCCGGGAGCAGCGGCGTCGGCCACCGGGGCAGTGGCGGCGACGGGGGCGGGGGCAGCCTGGGCGGCCATCCGGGCCCGCCGCTCCAGGTACTCGTCCACGCCGTTGGGCAGCATCCGCATCTTCTTGTCGCCGAGCAGGGCCTGGACGACGTCCGTCGTCCGCTCGATGAAGAAGCGGTCGTGGCTGATGACGACCATCGAGCCGGGCCAGCCGTCGAGGAGGTCCTCCAGCTGGTTGAGCGTCTCGATGTCCAGGTCGTTGGTCGGCTCGTCGAGGAACAGCACGTTGGGCTCGTCCATCAGCAGCCGCAGCAGCTGGAGGCGGCGGCGCTCGCCGCCGGACAGGTCGCCGACGGGCGTCCACTGCTTGTCCTTGCCGAAGCCGAACTGCTCGCACAGCTGGCCGGCGCTCATCTCCCGGCCCTTGCCGAGGTCGACCCGGGAGCGGACCTGCTCGACGGCCTGCAGCACCCGGATCGCCGGGTCCAGCTCGGCGACCTCCTGCGACAGGTAGGCCAGCCGCACGGTCTTGCCGACCTTGATGACGCCGGACGCGGGCTGCACGTCGCCCTCGCTCGCGTACGCGTCGCGCATGGCGCGCAGCAGCGAGGTCTTGCCGGCGCCGTTGACGCCGAGCAGGCCGATCCGGTCGCCGGGGCCGAGCTGCCAGGTGAGGTTCTCCAGCAGCAGCTTCGGGCCGGCCTTGACGGTCACGCCCTCCAGGTCGAAGACCGTCTTGCCGAGCCGCGCGTTGGCGAACTTCATCAGCTCGGACTTGTCACGCGGATCCGGCACGTCGGCGATCAGCGCGTTGGCCGCCTCGATGCGGTAGCGCGGCTTGGAGGTACGGGCGGGGGCGCCGCGGCGCAGCCAGGCGAGCTCCTTGCGGGCCAGGTTCTGGCGCTTCTGCTCCTCGACGGCCTCGATCCGGGAGCGCTCCGCGCGCGCGAACACGTAGTCGGAGTAGCCGCCCTCGTACTCGTGCACCTCGCCGTGCTGGACGTCCCACATCCGGGTGCAGACCTGGTCGAGGAACCAGCGGTCGTGGGTGACGCAGACCAGCGCGGAGCGGCGCTTCTGCAGGTGCTCGGCGAGCCAGTTGATGCCCTCGACGTCGAGGTGGTTGGTGGGCTCGTCCAGGACGATCAGGTCGGGCGAGCCGAGCAGCAGCTTGGCGAGGGCGATCCGGCGGCGCTCGCCGCCGGAGAGCGGGCCGATGACGGTGTCCAGGCCGTCGGCGAAGCCGGGCAGGTCGAGGCCGCCGAAGAGGCCTTCGATGATGTCGCGGATCCGGGCGTCGCCGAGCCACTCGTGGTCGGCCCGGTCGGCGATCACCTCGTGCCGGATGGTGGCCTCGGGGTCGAGCGAATCGTGCTGGGTGAGGACGGCCATCTGCAGCCCGCCGGAGTGGGTGATCCGACCGCTGTCGGGTTCCTCCAGCTTGGCGAGCATCCGGATCAGGGTGGTCTTGCCGTCGCCGTTGCGGCCGACGACGCCGATCCGGTCGCCGTCGCTGACGCCCAGGCTGACCGCGTCCAGCAGGGTGCGGGTGCCGTAGACCTTCGTGACGGACTCGATGGTGGCGAGGTTGACGGCCACGTGTGCTGCGCTCCTGGGTTCGGCGGTCGCGGGGCGGCCCGCCGCCCCTGAATCGGGGACACCCCGATCTCCCCAGCCTAATGGGCTCGCAGCGGCACCCTCACCGCGCTGCTCCGCCCACGGCACGGGCCCCGCGCCGCCCGCACGCTACTCCAGGAGCAGCACGGCCCCGTGCCGCCCACACGCTACTCCGGGAGCAGCGCGGCCCCCGGCACCGGCCCGTACGTCGCGTGCGCCGTCCGGCAGGTGCCGGAGGCCCGAAGTGCCGCGGCGACGGCGGCGGCCGCGTCGGCGTCCTTGGCGAGGAAGGCGCAGGTCGGCCCGGAGCCGGAGACCAGCGCCCCGAGGGCGCCCGCTTCGGTGCCGGCCCGCAGGGTGTCCGCGAGCGAGGGGCGCAGCGAGAGCGCGGCGCTCTGGAGGTCGTTGGCGAGCACGTCGGCCAGGGCGACGGCGTCGCCTTCGGCGAGTGCGGCGAGCAGGGCCGGGTCGGCGTCGGGGGTGCGGACGTCGGTGTCGCTGGAGCCGGTGCCGGCTTCTTCCCGGAGCCGGTCGCACTCACGGAAGACGGCGGGGGTGGACAGGCCGCCGTCGGCGACGGCGAAGACCCAGTGGTAGGTGCCCTCGACGGCCAGCGGCTCCAGGATCTCGCCCCGGCCGCGGCCCAGCGCGACCCCTCCGAGCAGGGCGAACGGCACGTCCGATCCCAGCTCCGCGGCCAGCTCCAGCAGGGTCTCGAACGGGGTGTCCAGTTGCCACAGCGCGTCGCAGGCGACCAGCGCCGCCGCACCGTCGGCGCTGCCGCCGGCCATGCCGCCGGCCACCGGGATGGCCTTGGCGATGTGCAGGTGCACGCCCGGATCGGCGATGCCGTGGTGGGCGGCGAGCAGCCGGGCGGCGCGGGCGGCGAGGTTGCTGTCGTCGAGCGGGACGACGGCGGCGTCAGGCCCGGAGCAGGTCAGGGTGACGCCCTCCCCCGGGGTGGCGGTGACCTCGTCGCCGAGGGCGACGGCGAAGAAGACGTTGGTCAGGTCGTGGAAGCCGTCGGCGCGCAGCCCGCCGACCCCCAGCTGGACGTTGACCTTGGCCGGCACCCGTACGGTGATCACTCGCTGTCCTCGTCCTTCCGGGGCTTGTGCTCGGCGATCGCGGCGAACTGCTCCACGGTCAGCA
Source organism: Kitasatospora sp. NPDC097691 (assembly GCF_040302665.1). Classification (NCBI taxonomy): domain Bacteria; kingdom Bacillati; phylum Actinomycetota; class Actinomycetes; order Kitasatosporales; family Streptomycetaceae; genus Kitasatospora; species Kitasatospora sp. NPDC097691. The sequence continues at coordinate 66,258 of NZ_JBEORY010000020.1, forward strand.
TCTCGCCGCGCAGCTTGTGGTCGATTCCGGCGGCGGCGAGCGCCTGCTCGGCCCCGGCGGCGGAGCCGGCCCAGCCGGCCAGGGCGGCGCGCAGGGTCTTGCGGCGCTGGGCGAACGCGGCGTCGACCACCGCGAACACCTCCTGGCGGCTGGCGCTGGTCTCGGGCGGCTCGCGGCGGATCAGCGAGACCAGCCCGGAGTCGACGTTGGGGGCGGGCCAGAAGACGTTGCGCCCGATGGCGCCGGCCCGCTTCACGTCGGCGTACCAGTTGGCCTTGACCGACGGGACGCCGTACACCTTGTTGCCCGGCTTGGCGGCGAGCCGGTCGGCGACCTCGCTCTGCACCATCACCAGGGTCCGCTCGATGCTGGGGAAGGTCGCCAGCATGTGCAGCAGGACGGGCACGGCCACGTTGTACGGGAGGTTGGCGACGAGCGCGGTGGGCGCCGGCCCGGGCAGCTCGGTGACCTCCATGGCGTCGCTGAACACCAGGTCGAAGGCGTCCGCCTTGCCGGGCATCCGGGCGGCGACGGTGTTCGGCAGGTGCTGGGCGAGCACCGGGTCGATCTCGACCGCGGTCACGTGCCGCGCGACCTCCAGCAGCGCGAGGGTCAGCGAGCCGAGCCCCGGCCCGACCTCCACCACCGCGTCCTGCTCGGTCACCTCGGCGGCCCGGACGATGCGCCGCACGGTGTTGCCGTCGATGACGAAGTTCTGCCCGCGCTGCTTGGTCGGCTTGACGCCGAACGCGGCTGCCAGCTCCCGGATGTCGGCGGCGCCCAGCAGGTGGCTGTCAGGGGTGGGGTCGGTGGTGCTCACGCGCCAAGGATACGGGCGCGGGCGGGGCGCGGGGTTCGACCGGGGCGCGGGGTTCGGCCGGGGCTCGTAGTTCGACCGGGGCTCAGAGTTCGACCAGGGCCGCGAGGTCGATTTCCACGGGGTACGGCACCGAGGTCCGGAGCACGCCCTCGTGCTGCGCGACGGGCAGGTAGACGCCCTTCTCCTCGTCCCGGTGGAACTCGTGGACGATCGGGAGGTCGTCGAGGCCGCGCTCGACCCGCCAGTAGGAAGCGATCTTCTTCTCGGCGTACTGGCCGGGTTTGCGGAACCGGTCGTTCGCCCGGGTGCCGTGCGAGACGACCTCGACCGCGAGCACCACGGCCTCCGGCGGGAGGCACTCCAGCTCGAAGACGTCCAGGCCGGTCTTGTCGAACACCACGACGTCCGGCTTGGCCGTGTTGGCCTCGTCCAGCAGGACGCAACGCTCGACGTTCGCTGCGCAGGGCGAGACCCTCGCACCGAGAAGTGCGACGAACAACCGGTCGCGCACCTGGTCGTGCCACTGATTCGTCTGCCCCCGGACCACGATGACTCCGTCCACCAGATCCCAATCGAACGGCAGGTCGAGGTTCTTGACCTGCTCGTACGTCCAGTCCCGGGACAGCGCGTGCATCCAGTCGAGGTGATCGTCGACGGGTTCGTTGATCGGCTCGGCGGTCATTGCCACCTCCCTCACTGCACTCATGCTAACCAGCGTAGGGAGTGGCCGGGTGTGCCGAATCGTTCCTGCGGAACCAGGAATCCGTTCGATCGCGGGCCTCGGCCGAGCGCCCGGAGCCCGCGCCCCGAGCACTCGACCGCAACCGCGCGCGACCACAACCGCGCGCGACCGCACGCGCACCACGACCGGGCTCAGTACCCGAAGGCTCTCGCCGTGTTCTCCGCGATGGCCGCCGACAGCTCGTCCTCGTGCAGCCCCAGGGTGGCGGCCATCGACCGCACCGTGACCGGTATCAGGTACGGGGCGTTGGGCCGGCCCCGGTAGGGGTGCGGGGTGAGGAAGGGGGCGTCGGTCTCGACCAGGATCCGGTCGAGCGGGGTGGCGAGCAGCGCGTCCCGCAGCGGCTGGTTGGCCTTGAAGGTGACCGGCCCCGCGAAGGACAGGTACCAGCCGTGCTCGGCGCAGGTCTTGGCCATCTCGGCGTCGCCGGAGTAGCAGTGGAAGACGGTCCGCTCCGGGGCGCCTTCCTCCAGCAGGACGGCGATGACGTCCTCGTGGGCGTCCCGGTCGTGGATGACCAGGGCCTTGCCGTGCCGCTTGGCCATCTCGATGTGGCGGCGGAACGACTCCTTCTGGATCTCCACGCCCTCCGGCCCGGTGCGGAAGTAGTCCAGCCCGGTCTCGCCGACCGCCAGCACCTGCGGCAGGGCGGCGAGCCGGTCGATCTCGGCGAGCGCCTCGTCCAGGGCGGCGGCGCCGCCGGCCTTGCGCTGCTGGCCGGACCAGCCGTCCGCATCGCCGAGGAAGATCCGCGGCGCCTCGTTCGGGTGCAGGGCGACGGCCGCGTGCACCTGCTCGTACTGACCCGCCAGCTCGGCGGCCCAGCGCGAACCGGGTACGTCGCAGCCCACCTGGACCACCGTGGTGACCCCGACGGAGGCGGCGCGGGCCAGGCCTTCGGCCGGGGTGCCGGACTGCATGTCGAGGTGGGTGTGCGAGTCGGCCACCGCCACCGCCAGGGGTTCCGGCAGCGGCGGCGGAGTCGACCGGTCGTCGTCCTTGGCGGCCATGTCAGGCGGCCGGCTTCTCTTCGAGGCGCGGGAAGAGGATCTCGCCCTTGGTGACGGTGGCACCGGCGGGCAGCCGGCCCCAGTCGGCCACGGTGGCGATGGTCTGCGCGGACAGCGCGCCCAGCCCGGCGGCGTCGGCGCCCAGCGAGGCCCACAGCTTCTCGGCGGTGGACGGCATCACCGGGTTGAGCAGGACGGCGGTGGCGCGCAGCGACTCGGCGGCGGTGTAGAGGATGGTCGCGAGGCGCGCCCGGCCCTCCTCCGAGTCGTCCTTGGCGACCTTCCAGGGCTCCTGCTCGGTGATGTAGCCGTTGACCTGCTTGACGAACTCGAAGATCGCCGCCAGACCGCCGGCGAAGTCCAGCTCCTCGCCGATCTTCCGGTCGGCCGTCCCGACGGCCTTGGCCAGCCCGTCGGCGACGGCCTGCTCGGCGTCGCCGGGCGCGGTGGCGGCGGGCAGCACCCCGTCGAAGTACTTGCCGACCATCGCGGCGACCCGGGAGGCCAGGTTGCCGAAGTCGTTGGCGAGCTCGGAGGTGTAGCGGGCGGTGAAGTCCTCCCAGGAGAACGAGCCGTCCGTGCCGAACGGGATCGCCCGCAGGAAGTAGTAGCGGTACGCGTCGACGCCGAAGTGCGAGGTCAGGTCGGTGGGCGCGATGCCGGTCAGGTTGGACTTGGACATCTTCTCGCCGCCGACCATCAGCCAGCCGTTGGCCACGACCCGCTTGGGCAGCGGCAGGCCGGCCGCCATCAGCATGGCGGGCCAGATGACGGCGTGGAAGCGGAGGATGTCCTTGCCGACCAGGTGGACGGAGGCCGGCCACAGCTCGGCGAAGCGCTCCGGGTCGCTGCCGTAGCCGGCTGCGGTGATGTAGTTCTGCAGCGCGTCGACCCACACGTAGAGGACGTGCTTCTCGTCCCAGGGCAGCGGCACGCCCCAGTTGAACGTGGAGCGGGAGATCGAGAGGTCCTGGAGGCCCTGCTCGACGAACCGCAGCACCTCGTTGCGGGCGGACTCGGGGGCGATGAAGCCGGGGTTCGCGGCGTAGAACTCCAGCAGCTTCTCGCCGTAGGCCGACAGCCGGAAGAAGTAGTTCTCCTCCTCCAGCCACTCCACCGGCTTCTTGTGGATCGGGCAGAGCTTCTCGCCCTCGGTGGCGCCGTCGAGCAGCTCGTTGGGGAGCTTGTACTCCTCGCAGCCGACGCAGTACGGGCCGGAGTAACCGCCCTTGTAGATCTCGCCCTTGTCGTACAGGTCCTGGACGAACTCCTGCACGCGGTCGGTGTGGCGCTGCTGGGTGGTGCGGATGAAGTCGTCGTTGGCGATCTCCAGGTGCTCCCAGAGCGGCTTCCAGGCCTCCTCGACCAGCTTGTCGCACCACTCCTGCGGGCTGACGCCGTTCGCCTCGGCGGTCCGCATGATCTTCTGACCGTGCTCGTCGGTGCCGGTCAGGTACCACACCTTCTCGCCGCGCTGGCGGTGCCAGCGGGTGAGGACGTCGCCCGCCACGGTGGTGTACGCGTGGCCCAGGTGCGGGCGATCGTTGACGTAGTAGATCGGGGTGGAAACGTAGTACGCCGGGGCGCTCGCCCCGGTGGTGCTGTGGTCTGCAGTGGCCGCCATGGTCGGAAAGCTTAGTCGGGCGGGCGGACCGCCCTCGACCGAGTTCCGTCCCGGTCGGGGGCGGTCCGTCCCCGCCCTGCGTCGTCAGCCCAGCAGCCGCGACCAGAACCGGGCCCAGCGTCCGCGCGGCTTGGCGGGCCCGGGCGCCGGGGGCGGCCCGGCCGGCTCGGCGTGCGCCGAGAAACCGGGGGCGTGGTGCCAGGACTGGTCGGCGGAGGTCACCCGGCCCTCGCGCATGATCCGGACGGTGTGGCCACCGCACCCGGGGCAGGTCGGCTTGAGCAGCGGAGACGGCACCCGGACACCGTTGGCGTGGTACTCGAACACGACGTGCCCCTCCTTGGACACGTGGTGCTCGATGTCGTACGCCTGCTCCCAGCCGTACCCGCAGCGCAGGCACGCGAAGGAGTAGGCCTCCCGTACGGTCTCGACGGGAGTGTGCCCGCGGCCGGCCAGGCCCGCGGTGCTCAATGCGCTGCCACTGTGGGGGCTACCGATCGTCTCGCTCATAGCCGTCTCCCAGCGCCCGCCGGGCGCTCGCCCGGCTGGGTCTTTCCATTCCAGGAAATGCCCGGACCACCTCGGCCGACGCCCCACTTGTGAAGACTTGGATGCGGATTGGGGAGCCCTATACGAAGGGCCTCCCCAGGACCGAAAACCGCGACCGAAGCTTCAGCTCAACGGGTGTTTACCGGGGCCTTCCCTCCAAGGTACGACTACCCGTGCGCAACGCAACCCCCGGATTTCACCCCTATTTCAGGCCCGGGTCCAGGCCCTCCTTCTTGGCCGCCACGACGGCGTCGAACACCTCCCGCTTGGGCAGCGAGAGCTCGACCGCGACCGCCGCGATGGCCTCCTTGCGCCGCTCCCCCGCCTCCTCGCGCACGGCCACCAGCCGGGCCAGCTCGGCCGGGGTCAGCTCCTGCGGCGCGGCCGGCGGGGCGCCCGCCACGACGACGGTGATCTCGCCCTTGACGCCGTCGGCCGCCCAGGTCGCCAGCTCGCCGATCGGCCCGCGCTTGACCTCCTCGTAGGTCTTGGTGAGCTCGCGGCAGACGGCGGCCGGGCGCTGCGGCCCGAACGCCTCGGCCATCGCGGCCAGCGCCTCGGCGATCCGGTGCGGCGCCTCGAAGAAGACCATGGTGCGCGGCTCGGCGGCGATCGAGGCGAGCTGCCGGGCCCGGTCGCCGGTCTTGCGCGGCAGGAAGCCCTCGAAGGTGAAGCGGTCGACCGGCAGGCCGGACAGCGCGAGCGCGGTGAGCACCGCGGACGGTCCGGGCACCGCGGTGACCTTGACGTCCGCCTCGACGGCCGCGGCGACCAGCCGGTAGCCGGGGTCGGAGACCGAGGGCATGCCGGCATCGGTGACCAGCAGCACCCGGGCGCCGCCCAGCAGCGCCTCGACGAGTTCGGGGGTGCGGCCGACCTCGTTGCCCTCGAAGTACGAGACGACCCGGCCGGCCGGGGTCACCCCGAGCGCCTGGGTGAGCCGGCGCAGCCGACGGGTGTCCTCGGCCGCGATGACGTCCGCCGTGGCCAGTTCCTCGACCAGTCGGGGCGGGGCGTCCGAGACGTCGCCGATGGGGGTGCCTGCGAGAACCAAAACTCCTGTCACGCCCCCCATCCTTCCAGCTGCCGCCGCGCGGGGCGTTTGGTGATGATTCGGGCAGCTTCCGAGGGAGCGGACACCCGTACGAGGAGCGCCCCTACGATGTGGCGGATGAACGGCGACACGGCGGCCCAGACGCCCACCGGTACGGACCACTCCGCGTGGGGCGGCGTCGGCCTGCCGTCCCCGCGCGCGGCGGAGTCCACCGCCGCCGCCCCCGCGGCGCCCACCTGGCGCGAGCGGCTGGCCGGCCACGGCTACCGCGCCCGTCCGACGGCGCCGCTGGCCGAGCGCCTGGTGCCGCCGATGCCGGACGGTCCCGGGGTGACCCCGCGCGACGTGCCGCAGTCGCCGCTGCTGCTGCGGCTGGGCGTCTCGCTGCCGCAGGGCCTCTGGTACTTCCTGTGCCGCTGGTCCGGCTGGCTGGGCCCGGTCGCGGTGGCGGTGTTCGCCGGGATCCTGCGGTTCACCGACCTCGGCCGGCCGCACGCGATCATCTTCGACGAGACGTACTACGCCAAGGACGCGTACGCGCTCTGGCACGGCGGCTACGAGATCAGCTGGCCCGAGGACGCCAACACGACGATCATGACGCCGGGCGCGGCCGTCCCGTACCGGGAGACGGCCTCGTACGTGGTCCACCCACCGGTGGGCAAGTGGATCATCGGCTTCGGCGAGCAGCTGTTCGGCATGAACCCCTTCGGCTGGCGCTTCGCGGTGGCCCTGCTCGGCACCCTGTCGGTGCTGATGCTGGCCCGGATCGCCCGCCGGATGTTCCGCTCGACCCTGCTGGGCTGCGTGGCCGGCCTGCTGCTCTCGGTGGACGGCCTGCACCTGGTCCTCAGCCGGGCCGCGCTGCTCGACCTGGTGGTGATGTTCTGGATCGTCGCCGCCTTCGGCTTCCTGCTACTGGACCGCGACCGGACCCGGGCCCTGCTGGCCTCGAAGCTGGGCGGGATCGAGAACGCCGAACTCGCCCAGCGGGTGGGCCTGGGCTGGCGCCCGTACCGGATCGCGGCCGGCGTCTGCATCGGCCTGACCTGCGCCACCAAGTGGAGCGGCCTGTACGTGATGGCGGCCTTCGGCCTGATGACCGTGCTCTGGGACGTCGGCGCCCGCCGCCTGGCCGGCGCCCCGCGCCCCTTCCGGGCGGTGCTGGCCCGGGACGTGGTGCCGGCCTTCTTCTCGGTCGTCGTGGTCTCGCTGTCGGTCTACGTCGCGTCCTGGTGGGGCTGGTTCGCCAGCAGCAACGCCCCCGGGAAGGGCGGCTGGGGCCGGGACTGGGCGGTCGGGCGCTCCACCGACTACCCGTGGATACCCGAGGGCCTGCGCGCCCTGTGGCACTACCACTCGACGGTCTACGAGTTCCACACCCATCTGAGCGACCCGCACACCTACCAGTCCAACCCCTGGTCCTGGCTGGTGCTGGGCCGGCCGGTCTCCTTCTACTACGAGTCCGCCAAGCAGGGCCAGGCCGGCTGCACCGTCGCCGACTGCGCCCGCGAGGTGCTGGGCATCGGCACCCCGCTGCTGTGGTGGACGGCCCTGGTGGCCCTGGTCTACTGCCTGTGGCGCTGGGCGTTCCGGCGGGACTGGCGGGCCGGCGCGCTGCTGTGCGGCCTGGCCGCGGGCTACCTGCCGTGGTTCGCCTACCAGCAGCGGACGATCTTCCTCTTCTACGCGGTGGTGTTCGTCCCGTTCCTGGTGCTCGCGGTGACGATGCTGATCGGCGCCCTGATCGGCCCGCCCGGCGCCTCCCGGGACCGCCGGATCATCGGCTCCGCGACGGCCGGCCTGCTGGTGCTGCTGATCGTCTGGAACTTCCTGTTCTTCTTCCCGCTGTTCACCGGCCAGACCATCCCGCTGGACGACTGGCGCCGCCGGATCTGGTTCAACAGCTGGATCTGAGGACCGGGCTCCGGCCCCGGACGGCCCGCCCCGCGTTCCGGCGCACACCGTGTCCCCCCGAATCGTCCGTATGCGGTGCACGACACGTACCAGATCCGTCACAAGTCCCGGGCGTTTCGTCGGCGCACCGAATCCGCCTGCCTAGGGTGGGGGCGTAACGCGTTTCCGGCCCCGGCCGGTTGCGCCCGGCCGCGAGACCCCTGGGGGAACTGCACCATGCGCAGTGGCGCGAAGATCGGCATCATCACCGGCGTGTCCATCGTCGTCCTCGCGGGCGGCGGTTACGCCGCGTACAGCCTGATGGGCGGCTCGGACTCCGGCGGCGCCAAGGCCCGCACGGTGGTCGCCGAACCGCCCTCTGCCGATCAGGCGACGGCCGGCGCGAAGGACTTCCTGGCGGCCTGGGCGGCCGGAGACATCGCCAAGGCGGCCTCGCTGACCGACGACCCGGCCACGGCCACCACCGCGCTGACCGCCTTCCGGGACCAGGTGAAGCCGAGCGCACTGACCCTCACCCCGACCGGTCCGACCACCCAGCAGGTCTTCACCGCCGCCACCGGCACCCCGGCCCCGGCCAAGCCCGCCGCCGGGGCCTCCGCGACGCCGTCGGCCGGCAGCACCCCGGGCGCCACCGACTCGCCGTCCGCCACCGCCGCTCCCGGGCCCACCGGCACGCTGATGAGCTTCAAGGCCCGCGCCGAGTTCGAGGGCACCAACCGGGCCTGGGACTACCAGGGCTTCCTGGGCGTCGTGAAGATGAGCGACAACACCCCGGCCGTGCACTGGGCGCCGTCGGTGATCCACCCGCACCTGTCCGGCAACGAGACCATCGCCGTCCAGCAGGTCTTCGCCCCGCCGTCCACCGTGGTGGACCGCACCGGCAAGCCGCTGCAGGGGGCCTCGCTCACCCCGGCGCTGATGAACACCGTGCAGGAGAACGCCCAGAAGCTGCTCCCGCCGGACCCGACCAGGGACCAGGACTCCGGCAAGGCCGTGGTGATCAACGATCCGGCCGGCAAGGCCGCCGCGGACAAGCTGTTCACCATCGTCGAGCCGAAGCCCGGCAAGCCGTTCAAGGTGACCATCGACAACACCGTCCAGGCCGCCGCCGAGAAGGCGATGACCGACCTGGGCGGCAAGCCCGGCTCCATCGTGGCCATCGAGCCGAGCACCGGTCAGGTGCTGGCCTTCGCCAACTCGCCCGCCAACGGCCAGAACCGGGCCTTCACCGGGCTGCTCGCGCCGGGCTCGACGATGAAGATCGTCACCTCGGCCGCGCTGCTGGAGGCCGGGATCAACCCGGACACCGTGGTGGCCTGCCCGGAGAAGAGCAGCAACTCGGTCCCGATCCCCAACGACTTCCCGGGCGCCTTCCCGAACAACACGCTCCAGCAGGACTTCATGGTGTCCTGCAACACCGCCTTCATCAACCAGGGTCTGACCAGCCTCAAGCCGGAGACGCTGTCCGCCACGGCCAAGGACGTGTTCGGCATCGGCCTGGAGTGGAAGACCGGTCTGCCGAACGCCGACGGCAAGGTCCCGCCGACGCCGGGCAGCAAGGACGAGCAGGCCATGAACTACATCGGCCAGGGCAAGGTCCAGATGAACCCGCTGGCCATCGCCTCGATCACCGCCACCGTTCAGAGCGGGGCGTTCAAGCAGCCGATCCTGGTGGCCGGTATGCCGCAGCAGGCGGCGGCCCGCCAGATCTCGCCGGACGTCGCCGGCAAGCTGCGCGCGATGATGAACGCCACCGCCGTCGGCGGCACGGCCAGCCAGGTGATGGCCGGGATCACCGACAACGCGGGTGCCAAGACCGGCTCCGCCGAGGTCCAGGGCGCGTCCACCACCAACAGCTGGTTCACCGCCTTCCGCGGCAACATCGCGGTGGCCGCCGAGGTCCAGGGCGGCGGCCACGGCGTCGACGCGGCCGGCCCGGCGGTGGCCTCCCTCCTGAAGGCCGCCGCCGGCCGCTGACGGCCTCCGCCCCGAGCCCGCCCCGCCCCGCTCAGCTCCGCGGCAGGGCGGGCTCCGGCGTCTCCGGCACCCGGCCGGGCGGAGCGGGGCGCCGGCTGCTCCAGCGCCGGGCCGCCAGCCGGGGCCAGATCATCAGCACCACCGGCAGCGCCAGGTACCCGAACCGCCCGGCCGGGGCGAGCATGAAGGCGATGGCCAGCCCGGCGGCCAGCAGGTCGGCCGCGGCGATCGCGGAGACCGGGGGCCGGGCCAGCAGCCAGATCGCCACCCCGATCAGGGCCACGGTCATCAGGGCCAGCGAGATGGTGTGCCCGGTCGGCCCGAAGCCGGCCAGCACCTTGCCGGGCAGCGGGCTGCCCGCCGGGGTGCGGATCGCGGTCATCCCGAGCGGGAAGCGCACCACCTGCTCGCGCAGCGCGTCCGCCTGGGCCAGGACGGACGGCAGGATCACCGCCGTGCTCACCCCGACCCCGATCAGCGCGGTCCGGGCGGCGGGGCGGCGGCCGTACAGCCGCCAGAGCAGCAGGACGGCGACCGGCAGCGCGGGCCAGGCCGTCCACTTCAGGGTGCAGGCGAGGGCGAGTACCAGCCCGGCGCCGACGGTGCGGTCGCGCTCGGCGAGCGCCATGGCCAGGCAGCAGACGCCGATCAGCGGGAGGTCCACCCCGCCGACCACCAGGGCGAGCGCTATCAGCGGCGAGGCGGTGAGGACGGCCAGCGGCAGCAGCGGCGCGCGGTCCCTGGAGGGCCGCAGCAGCCGCCAGGCGGCCAGCAGGCAGGCGAAGAAGGTCAGTGCGAACCAGATCCGGGCGTCCCCGGCGACCCTGGCGAAGGCGGTGGAGTCGCCGAGCACTTGGCGCGGCAGCCCGAACAGGGCCATCGCCGGCAGGTACGGGTTGTAGTCGGTGACCACCACCGGGTGGGGCAGGTAGGCGTCGCCGGTGGTGAGCAGCAGGTGGGCCGAGCGTTCGACCACCATGACCTCGGACTGGTGGCGGCCGTGCAGGGCGAGCAGTCCGAGCGGTACGAGGACGGCGCCGACGAGGGCGACCGCGGCGGCCGCATGAGCCGCGAAGCGCCGCGGCAGGGTCAGGCAGAGCAGCCCGGCCAGGGCGTAGGCGGGGGCCGCGATCAGGCCCCACAGCCGCTGGTTGGCCAGGTCGGAGACCAGCGGGAAGGCGGCGGCCCAGCCGGCGGCGATCAGGCAGCCGAGGAGTTGGACGGACCTCAGCGAGGCGAGTCTGGCGGGATTCAGCCGATCGGGCGTGGGCGGAAAGGTGCTTTCGCCACGCTGGCGGGGGAACGGCCGGACCGAGAAGCCTCTCGGCGGTCGTCCGGGTCTGGACGACGTCTCGGTCAGGAAGGTCTGCGCCGGCGTTCTGCGGCGGCCGGTGAAGCGGCCGCGCGGGCGGGAGTAGCCGGGCGTGCGGGTGCTCACCATGGTGGAAGGTTATGGGTGTGGGCCCGGCCCTGTCGCCATGGCGTTGGGCACTGAGCGGGTGATGGCACGAAAAGGGCCGCCGGGTGTCCTGTCGGTCGGCGGCCCTTCACGTCGGATTCGCCTGCGGGTCAGCGGGCGGTCTGGTCGGCCGGAACGGCGTGTTCCTCGGCCTGCCCCTCGGCCTGCTCCAGGCGCGAGTGCTTGATGCTGTAGCCGAAGTACACGACCACGGCGACGGCGAGGGCGATCGCGCCGGCCCGGAAGGTGTCGGCGTGCAGGCCGGTGATCAGGTAGATGCAGAAGCCGACGCTGACCAGCGGGACGACCGGGTAGCCGGGCACCTTGAAACCGCGCGGCAGGTCGGGCTGGGTGCGGCGCAGCACGATCACGCCGATCGAGACCACCGAGAAGGCGATGAGCGTCCCGAGGCTGGTGATGTCGGCCAGGACGTTCAGCGGGATGAACGCGGCCAGCGCGCCCACGCCGAGGCCCACCACGATGGTGTTCCAGACCGGGGTGCCGGTGCGCGGGGAGAGCTGGGCGAAGCGCTTGGGCAGCATGCCGTCGCGGCCCATCGAGTACAGGATGCGGGTCTGGCCGTAGATCACCACGAGGGTGATGCTGAAGATCGAGAGGATCGCGCCGATCGCGAAGACCATCGCGGGCCAGCTCTGACCGGTGATGTCCTGGAGGATCTGGGCGAGACCGGCCTCCTGGCCGTCGAACTTGGCCCAGGGCTGGGCGCCGATGCCGGCCAGCGCGACCAGAATGTAGAGCAGGGTCACCACGACCAGCGAGATGATGATCGCCAGCGGCAGGGTGCGGCGCGGGTTCTTGACCTCCTCACCGGCGGTGGACACGGCGTCCAGGCCGATGAAGGAGAAGAAGATGCTGGACGCGGCGACCTGCACGCCGCCGATGCCGAGAGGCATGAACGGGGTCAGGTTGCCGGACTTGAAGCCGGTGAAGGCGACGCCGATGAACAGCAGCAGGATGAGGATCTTGATCGCGACCATGGCCGCGTTGACCTTGACCGACTCGCTGACGCCGCGGATCAGCAGGACGCAGACCATGGCGACCAGCAGCAGCGCCGGCAGGTTGAACCAGTGGGTGCTGTCCGGCGCGCCGGCGAGCTGCTCGGGGATCTTGAACCCGAAGGCCAGGTCGAGGAACTTGTTCAGGTACTCGGCCCAGCTGACGGCGATCGCGGAGGCGGAGACGCCGTACTCCATCAGCAGGCAGATGCCGACGCCGAAGGCCACGCCCTCGCCGAGGGTGGCGTAGGCGTAGGAGTACGAGGAGCCGGAGACCGGGATCGCGGAGGCCATCTCGGCGTAGCAGAGCGCGGTGAGTCCGGCGGTGACCGCGGCGATCACGAAGGACAGGATGACGGCCGGACCGGCGGAGGGCACCGCGGTGTTCAGCACGAAGAAGATGCCGGTGCCGATGGTGGCACCGATGCCGATCGAGGACAGCTGCCAGAGGCCGATCGAGCGGCGCAGGTGGATGCCGGAGCGACCGCCCTCCTCGGGCGCGCCGGCCGGAAGGGCGTCGCGCCCCTCGCTCTCCGCGATCAGTGTCGAGACGGGCTTGCGTCGCAGCAGACGCGCACCAAGGGTGTTGCTGGCCAAAACTGCGGTCCTTCTAGGCGGGGGAGGGTGTCCTAGCAGCCGGCCACCCGACACCACCGATGGGTGTCATTGGGGACCAACCGAACAAAGATGGGACAGTACCTGGCGAAAGCACCAGTGTCGCAAACGAACAGTCCGGGTACGCGCATTGTCCAAATCGGCACATATCGATGTACAAACCGGACACTTCGCAAACGGCGCATCTGCCGGCGAGCAGCTAAGCAGCAGCTCAGGGCCGTGACGGGGGTCATCCGACGAGCACCGCCCGCAGCACCGAGCGGGCGATCGGCGCGGCCAGGGCACCGGCGCGCCGCCCCGCGCGCCGGTTCATCCCCCTGACGAGCACCCCGCACGTGCACGGACTCCTCGTCCTCCTCGTCGCGGTGCGTCCGCCGCTGCCGGAAGCTCCCGGCCCCCCGGCGGCCTGATCGACCGCGCGCGGACGAAGCCCCTGCGCGCACCGATTCGCCGCCCACGCGCCGGAGTTCACCCGGGGGTGGGCCGACGCACGGTCCGGACTCGTTTCGCCACGGCGAACTGATGATCCCTAGGATCGGCCGGGTGACTACCGGACGACGACCACAGACCAGGCTCGGCAGCCTGCTGGCCGCCCTGGCGATAACGGGCGCCTCGCTGCTCCTCGGCCTGCCCGCCCACGCCGACGAACCATCAGCCGGCGCCGCCCCCGCCCCCAAGGAGGCCCCCCGGGTCGACCTCGTCCTGGACGTCAGCGGCTCCATGACCGCCACCGACATCCAGGGCAAGAGCCGCATCTCGGTGGCCCAGCAGTCGCTGAACGAGGTGATCGACGCGCTGCCCGCGGAGACCGAGTTCGGCATCCGCACCCTGGGCGCGACCTACCCCGGCAACGACAAGAACCTCGGCTGCCAGGACACCAAGCAGCTCTTCCCGGTCGGGAAGACCGACAAGGTCGAGGCCAAGACCGCCGTCGCCACCCTGCGGCCCACCGGGTTCACCCCGATCGGCCTGGCCCTGCGCGGCGCCGCCCAGGACCTCGGCAAGGGCGAGACCACCCGCCGGGTGGTGCTGATCACCGACGGCGAGGACACCTGCACCCCGCCCGACCCCTGTGACGTCGCCCGCGAACTCGCCTCCCAGGGCATCCACCTGGTGGTCGACACCCTCGGCCTGGCCCACGACGACAAGACCCGCCAGCAGCTGCTCTGCATCGCCAACGCGACCGGCGGCACCTACACCGACGTCCGCACCCCGCAGCAGCTCACCGACAAGGTGAAGCAGCTGGTCGACCGCTCCAACGACACCTACACGGTGACCCCGGTCAAGACCGCCGGCACCGACAAGTGCGAGAGCGCCCCGGTGCTCGCCCCGGGCGTCTACACCGACCGGGAGAAGTTCTCCGAGCACCGCGTCTACAAGGTCCCGGTCAAGGCCGGCCAGGAGCTGCGCGCCTCCGTCAGCGTCGCACTCGACCGCCCGGTGGCCCGGGACTACGGCGTCCTGCTGCAGGCCACCAGCGCGACCGGTCAGGAACTGGTCCGCGGCACCGACGCCGGCAGCAGCCGCACCGACGTGATCTCCACCGGTCTGCGCTGGTCCACGGACGACTCCAAGGGCTATGTCACGGCGAGCCCGACCGCCTCGTCGGACTCCTCGAAGGAGAAGCCGACCACCACCGTCTGCCTGGTCGTCAGCAACTCGCTGGCCCCGCAGGCCGGCGTGCAGGCCGACCCCGGCCTGCCGCTGGAGCTGACCGTGGACCTGGCCTCCTCCTCGCCCGCCCCCGAGGGCGCCGCGATGGGCCTCGGCCGCGGCTGGATCCTGCTGCTCACCCTCACCCTGGCCGGCCTGGTCTTCGGCCTGCTGTTCGGCTGGATCGCACGTTGGCGGATCGCCGTCTGGCGGGAGAACTGACCATGCGTACGACGATTCGCGGCGGCCTCGCCGCCCTCGCCCTGCTGCCCGTCCTCGCCCTGGGCGCCCCCGCGGCCTCGGCCGCGCCGTCCCCCTCGGCCAGCGCGAGCGGCGCCCCGGCCCCGGCCACCAAGGCCGGTACGTCCTTCCTGACCGCGGTCAACCTCTCCCCCGGCCAGGACGCCAACGTCGCCGCCTCCACCGGCGACTACCTGTACTGGGCGTTCGGCGCCTCCGAGGGCCAGACCCCGACGGTCAACCTGACCGTCAACCTGGCCCCCGCGACCGACCGCCACGGCCCGCAGACCTGGTCCGTCGAGGTCTTCGACGGGCTGCGCCGCCGCCAGGCCTGCACCGCCGGCACCCAGAACGCCACCGCCGACCAGAGCGCCACCGCCGTGGCGCTGAACTGCACCCTGCGCGAGGTCCGCACCTGGGCCGAGCCGTGGTCCGGCGACCCGCTGCCCGGCACCTACTACGTGCGGCTGTCGGTCAGCGACGTCCCGCAGCCGGACCTCGGCCTGGCGTCCTCCGTGCAGCTGCACGTCGCCGCCAAGGGCGACTCCGACAACGCCCAGCCGGAGGGCGGGGAGCTGAAGGCCCCGCTGGTCCCGCCGGCCGGCGGCGGTGCGAGCACCGCCAAGGCGGCCGCCC
This sequence comes from Kitasatospora sp. NPDC097691, assembly GCF_040302665.1. NCBI lineage: Bacteria > Bacillati > Actinomycetota > Actinomycetes > Kitasatosporales > Streptomycetaceae > Kitasatospora > Kitasatospora sp. NPDC097691. The sequence goes on from NZ_JBEORY010000020.1 coordinate 81,567, forward strand.
CGGTCGCGGAGGAGGAGCACTGGTACACCGGCTGGTTCTCCGGCTGGAACAGCCGCTGGTACTGGACGATCGGCGGCGGCTTCCTGGCCGCGCTGGCGGGCGTCCTCGGCTACAACCTGACCCGGCACCCGCACGGCCGGCGGCCGGGCCACCACGGCGCCGTGCCGCCCCAGGGCTCGCACCAGAGCGGTTCCTACGCCGACCGCCCCTGACCCGCGCCCCGACAGCCCGAGGGCCGGCCGGAGAACTCCTCCGACCGGCCCTCGGCCGTGTCCGGCCCCGGAACGGGTGTCAGCCACGGTGTCAGCCCCGGAAGAGGTCGTGCCCCACGTCGGACGGGACGACGTCCTGGACCGGCTTGCTGTCCGGCCCCGGCACGTGCTCGCCGGGCACCGGCTCGCCGCTCTCCCGGTGCAGCAGCACCACCCCGTCCTCGGCCCAGAGCTGCCTGTACCCGTGGTCCAGCAGCAGCCGGATCCGCGCGGCCTGCTCGGTGTCCGTCGCGAACGGGAAGGAGCGCTTGTTCGACCGGGTGAGCACGTACTCGCGCCCGCGCGGCGTCCCGTCCACCAGCACCACGTCCGTACGGGCGGTCAGCCGCGGCGCGATCTGGTTGTCCGCCTCCACCGAGGCCCCGTCCGGGATCAGCGCCGCCGCCCGCACCAGCGCGGCCTCGCTCGGCTTGGCCTCCCAGGAGGACGGCACCGCCAGTTGGACCAGCCCGATCGGCACGGCGGCCACCAGCGCGATGCCGGCCGCGCCGAGCCCCAGCAGTCGCGCCCGCCGGACGGTCCGCTCGGGCCGCTCGGTGCTGCTCAGCCGGCCCAGCACCTCGACGGCGGCGGTGAGCAGGATCGGCCAGAGCATCGAGTCGTAGTGCCGGGCGATCGACCAGTGGTTGGGGTTGCTGGACAGGATCCGCTCGGCCAGCAGCGGCACCGCGCACAGCACGGTGGCCGAGCGCAGCGGCAGCAGGAGCGTCGTACCGAACAGCCAGAGCAGCAGCAGCGGCTTGAGCGGCTGGTCGAAGGCGGTCTGCACCAGCAGGAACGGGTTGTGCAGCAGGTGGCGCAGCGCGTCCCCGCCGTCCGTGCCGAGCGCCGCGTAGTTCCAGTAGTAGCCCGGCTCCCCGCCCATCGCCGGGATCAGCCACGTGATCGCGACCGCCGAGGCGACCGGGCCGCCCAACAGCAGCCCGAGGCCGGTGAAGCGGCCCGCCCGGTCCCCGGTGCGGCGGGTGCGCAGCAGCAGCACCAGCCCGTACGCCCCGACCATCAGGCCGAGGTCCTCCTTGGTGCAGCACAGCAGGACGGCGGCGAGCACCACCGTGCCGTACCGGCGGGCCAGGCCGCGCTCCAGCATCAGCAGGGTCAGCGGCACCGCGAAGGCGACCTCGTGGAACCCGACCCGGGCGGCGACCAGCAGCGGCCAGCCGAGCGCGTAGGCCGACCCGGCCAGGTCGGCGGCCCGCCGGGCGGTGCGCGGCCGGGCGGCGGCGAAGGCGTGCACGGCGATCCGCCGGATCAGCGGCACGCCGGCCGCGAACAGCAGCGACTGCCCGATGATGAGCGAGCGCGGGTCGTCCCAGATCCAGTACAGCGGCGCGAGCAGCGCCAGGACCGGCGAGAAGTGGTCGCCCAGCAGCGAGAAGCCGGGCGGGAACTCGTGGTGGTAGCTCTTCAGCGTGGAGACGGGCAGCCCGAAGTGGGCGTAGCCGCGTACGCCCTGGTCGAAGATGCCGAGGTCGAAGCCGCCGAGCGACACCGACGTCCAGCCCTGCAGGCCGACGGCGCACATCACCGCGAAGCAGAGCGCGGTGAGCAGCGCGGTACGCCGGGCCGGGCCGTGCAGGAGGGCCGCGGCCGCGTTCCGGGCGGCCGGCGCGGCGGCGGGCGGCGACGGGGGTGCGGTCTGGGTGGTCACGTCAGGTCTGATCCGTCCGGTCTGGGTCCGTCGGGTCCGGTTGGTCGGGTCCGGTCCGTCAGGTCCGGTTCGTCAGCGCGGGATCGCGGTCCGGCTCGGTGGCCGGCAGCGCCCGGGCTCCGCCGCCGGTGGCGTCCACGGCCTGCCACCGGGCGCGGTACAGCCGCACTCCGAGGACGACCAGGACGGTGATCCCGATCGGCGCGTAGAGCGCGCCGGGCAGTTGCCAGTACCAGGCGACCCCGCGGCCCCACCGGTGCGGCACCGTCCACATGACGTGGGAGAGGAAGACGAGGAGGGTCACGCCGAGCAGGACCTGTCGCGCCCTCGTCCGGGCCTCGACCACCAGCAGGGCGATCAGCGGGATGCACCAGACCCAGTGGTGGGTCCAGCTGATCGGCGAGACCAGCAGGGCGGTGAACGCGGTGCAGACCCCGCCCCAGGCGTCGGCCCGGCGCAGCACCCGCGCCGAGCGCCCGGCCAGCACGGCCACCCCGAGTCCGAAGGCGCCGACCAGCGCGGAGGCGGCCAGGCCGACCAGGCCCGGGTCGTTGACGTCGAGCAGCCGGCAGACGGCGCCGCGCAGGGACTGGTTGTCCACCAGGACGGTCACGCCGACCCGGCTCGGGTCCCAGAGGTACCTGGTCCAGAACCCGTACGAGGCGTCGGGCAGCAGGGCCCAGCCGATCAGGCCCGCCGCCAGGAACGTGCCGGCCGAGACCAGGGCGGCCCGGACCCGGCCGGTCAGGAAGAGGTAGACCGCGAACAGGCCCGGGGTGATCTTGATGGCGGTGGCCAGACCGATGCCCACGCCCTTGAACCGGTTGCGGTCCGAGCGGGTCAGGTCCCACAGCACCAGGCAGAGGATGCCCAGGTTGACCTGGCCGTACTGGAAGGTGGTGAACACCGGCTCCAGCCAGATGCCCAGGCCGGTCGCCAGGATCACCACGGCGGGGCGGTTGTGCTTCGCCCACCCGGCCAGCTTCAGCGACAGGTGCACCGCCAGGGCGAGCAGCCCGTAGTTGAGGAGCATCACCAGCACGCGCAGGGTGCTCACGTCGAACCAGGTGCTCGGCACGAAGAGCATCGCGGCGAACGGCGGGTAGGTGGCCGGCAGGTCCCAGCCGGGCAGCCGCATCGCGTACAGGTCCTCGCCGCGGACGACGGCCTGGCCCTCGGCCCGGTAGACCAGCATGTCGACCATGGTGGCCCCGTGGGCGTGCCGGAAGCAGGCGAACACCGCCAGTGACACCGCGGCCACGCAGGTCGCCGCGAGGGTCCAGGAATTCGATCTTCCGGTTTCCGGGGTGCCGCCGGATTCGTCCGGGCCGGACTGCCGCGCCCACCGTGTCAGACCGAACTCGCGCACCGCGATGGCACCCCGTTGAGATAGACCAGATCGTTCCGTCGTCAGCGTCTGGGCCAACCCACCATAACCGACCCCCCTGAGACCCAAACCGCGTCAGAAACCGCCCCCGGAAGGCGTTGTGATCCCGACCACAGCGGGCCGTCGGGCCGGTGTGGGACCACCCCTGCGCCACAAAACGCGAAATCCCGCCGGGAGTTGCCTCCCGGCGGGATTCGGTCGACCGGCCGGAGCCGATCAGTTGGGTGGAGCTGAGGGGATTCGAACCCCTGACCCCCTCGATGCGAACGAGGTGCGCTACCGGACTGCGCCACAGCCCCAACGAGAAGAAACTCTAGCACCTTTCGGAGGGGGTCCGTGACCACCCCCCGGACGCGGCGCCGGTCAGGGGGTGGCCCGGGTCATTCGTTGGCCGCGCGGGGGCGGGACTCGGGGGCCTGCGGCTCGGCGTACTGGTCGAAGAGCGGGGTGCTGCGGGACTCGGCGGGGCGGCCCGCCGTCCAGGTGCCGGGGGCCGACAGGTCGAGGCCCCGGGAGACCCGGGGGGCGACCGGCGCGGTGACGTAGGTCGGCAGCGGGACGGGCACCGGCTCCCAGGAGTCCGGGCCGGCCGCACCGCGCTCGCGCATGCCGTCGACCCACTCCTCGTGCTCGGTCGCCTCGGCCACCGCGGAGGCGGACGGCACCAGGACGGTGACCTCCTCCGGGTCGACGGCCAGCCGCAGGTGCGGTCGGCGCGCGGCGCGCTCCTCGGCGGGCGCGGCCTGGGCCGGCTCCGCCCCCTCGGGCACCCCGGCCGGGGCCGCGGCGGCCGACGGGGCCGGGACGCGCTGCTGCTCGCGCTTGCGCAGCCGCTCGGCCGCCTGGGCCGCCCGGACGCGGTCGAGCTTCACCTCGTACCGCTGGCGCTCCAGCTTGCGCAGGTGGCCGATGTACAGGGTGAGGAGGACCGCGGGAACGGCCGGGACCCAGAGGAAGGCCAGTCCGGCCACCGCCGCGACCACCGCGCCGAGCGCGAAGCAGAGGAAGAGGCCGGTGACCATCCGGCGCCGGCGGGCCAGCAGCCGCGCCCGGCGTTCGACCCCGACCTGCAGCGCCGGGGCGGGCCGTTCGGCCGGCCGCTCCACCGGGGGTTCGGGCTCCCGCGCCGCGGGGTCGCCGGTGGCGGCCCCGTCCCGTCCGGGAGGGCCGTCGTTGCTGTGCTCGTCGTCACGCGGTTCGTCGCCCAGGGCCCGGGCTGCCCGCCGCTCCAGCGCCGAACGCCCGGCCAGCAGGCGGATGGCGGTGCTGAAGCGTTCCGTCGGGCGCGCCTCGTTGAGTTCGTCCTGCCTGCGGAGCCACATCGGCACCAGATAGGCGGCCCAGGCCCCTACGATGACGGCGTAGATAAGGCCGCTACTGCTCACGATTCACACCGTACGGGCGCCGGGAAGGCCTGGCAGCAATTTGGCCCGGCGTGTCGTGTGATCAAGCTGATTCTCCGACTATTTTGCCGGCATTTGTGACGGTCCGCCACCGGGCCGATGCCATATCGATATTTCTTTCGAACATATATTCAATTACTTGGCCGGTGTCCGGAGCTGAGTGTGCGCCAGCGCTCCAGCATCCCCTCCGGAACCTCCTCGTCGGTGAGCGCGTAGACCAGGTGGTCGCGCCAGTCGCCGTCGATGTGGAGATAGCGCGGGCGGATTCCCTCCGAGCGGAAGCCGAGCTTTTCCACCACGCGCCGACTCGGGCCGTTCTCCGGACGGATGCAGACCTCGATCCGGTGCAGCCCGAGCGTGTGGAAGCAGTAGTTCACCGAAAGCGCCACGGCGGCCGGGATGATGCCGCGGCCGGCCACCGCCTCGTCGACCCAGTACCCGATGTTCGCCGAGCACATCGAGCCCCAGGTGATCCCGCCGACGGTCAACTGGCCCACCAGCTCGCCCTTGTAGAGCACGACGAAGGGCAGCATCCGGCCGGCCGAGGCCTCGCCGCGCAGGAAGCGGACCATCTGCCGGTAGGTCGGGCGGGGCCCGGCGGCCTGGCCGGCCGGGCCGGGCGGCACGGTGGCCTCCCACCGCCGCAGCCAGTCCCGGTTGCGGCGGCTCACCTCCTGCCAGTCGCGCTGGTCGCGGGCCCGGATCGGGCGCAGCGCGACCTCCCCCTCGTGGAGTTCTACCGGCCAGCCGGCGTTCAGTGCCCTCTCCTGGATGCTGGAGCCCCGGGTGCCGGGGCGTCGGGCCGGGGGTGGTCCCCGCCGCGGAGCTGGTCGACGGCGTGGGCGAGCAGCGGCTCCAGGACGGCCAGGCCGTCCCTGACACCGCCGGTCGAGCCCGGCAGGTTGACGATCAGGGTACGTCCGGCGAGCCCGGCGAGCCCCCGGGAGAGCGCCGAGGTGGGCACCTTCTCGCGGCCGTACGCACGGATGGCCTCGGCGATGCCGGGGATCTGCCGGTCGATCACCCGGGCGGTCATCTCGGGGGTGAGGTCCATCGGCGAGATGCCAGTGCCGCCGGTGGTCAGCACGACGTCGTAGCCGGCCGCGACGGCCTCGCGCAGCACGGCCTCCACCGGCTCCCCGTCCGGGACGACCCGGGGGCCGTCGGCGGTGAAGCCCATCGCGGTCAGGCCGGCCACCAGCAGCGGGCCGCCCTTGTCCTCGTAGACCCCGGCCGAGGCCCGGTTGGAGACGGTCACGGCCAGCGCCCTCCCGGCCGGCGCCGTCATGCGTCCACCTCCGGCGCGAACCAGTCGCCGCTCTTGCCGCCGGTCTTGCTGAGCACCCGGACGGACTCGATGGTGGCGCCCTTGTCCACGGCCTTGACCATGTCGATCACGGTCAGCCCGGCCACCGCGACGGCGGTCAGCGCCTCCATCTCGACGCCGGTGCGGTCGGCGGTCCTCACGGTGGCGGTGATCTCCACCGCGTCGTCCGCGACGGCGAGGTCGACCTTGACGCCGGAGACGGCGATCGGGTGGCAGAGCGGAACGAGGTCCGGGGTCTTCTTGGCGCCCATGATCCCGGCGATCCGGGCCACCGCGAGGGCGTCGCCCTTGGGCACGCCCTCGCCGCGCAGCAGCTCGACCACCTTCGGGGAGACCCGCACCCGTCCGGCCGCGACGGCGGTGCGCGCGGTGGTGGCCTTCTCGGAGACGTCGACCATGCGGGCCGCGCCCTGGTCGTCGACGTGGGTGAGGCGGTCGCCGGGGGGAGGTGTCGTCACGGGTGGCTCCAGGGGCGCGCAGGTCGAAGTACCGCGCTACCGTACAACTCCGTGACTCCCCGGGCGCTCAGGAGTCCAGCAGCACCACGTCGACCGCGCTGCCGGCGGGCAGGTCGGTGACGTCCTCGGGGACGGTGATCAGGCAGTCGGCCCGGGCCAGCGCGCCGACCAGGTGCGACTCGGCGCCGCCGACCGGCTCGACCGTGCCGTCCGCCGCCGAGTAGCGGCCGCGCAGGAACTGCCGTCGGCCGGCCGGGGAGCGCAGCGCGGTCGGGCAGAGCGCGCGGACCACCGGGCGGTGCACGTCGGCGGCACCGAGCATGGTGCGGATGACCGGGCGGACGAACAGCTCGAAGGAGATGTAGGCGCTCACCGGGTTGCCGGGCAGGGCGAGCAGCGGCACCCCGGCCGCGTCGCCGATCCGGCCGAAGCCCTGCGGCTTGCCGGGCTGCATCCGCAGCTTCCGGAACTCGACACCGCCGTAGGACTCGAAGACCTCCTTGACCACGTCGTACGCGCCGACGCTGACCCCGCCGCTGGTGACGATCAGGTCGGCCCGGCCGAGCTGGTCCTCCAGGACGGTGCGCAGCCGGTCGGCGTCGTCCGGGACGGCGCCGACCCGGTAGGCGATGGCGCCGGCCTCCTGGGCGGCGGCGGTGAGGGTGAAGCTGTTGGAGTCGGCGATCTGCCCGGGGCCGACCGGCTCGCCGGGCTGGACCAGCTCGCTGCCGGTGGACAGCACCACGACCCGCGGGCGCGGGCGGACCTTCACGGTGGCCCGGCCGATCGCGGCGAGCAGGCCGAGCTGGGTGGGGCCGAGCCGGGTGCCGGCCTCCAGGACCTTCGAGCCCGCGGCGACGTCGCTGCCGCGGCGGCGGATGTGCGCGCCCTCGGCGACCGCGCGCAGGACGCGGACCTCCTCGTCCGGGACCGGTGCGGTCATCGCGGCGGCGGCCACTCCGGTGCCGGTACCGCCGTCGGTCCACTCGACCGGGGCGACGGCGCGGGCGCCGGGCGGCACGGGGGCGCCGGTCATGATCCGGGCGGCCTGGCCGGGGCCGACCCTGGGCAGCTCGTCCGCGCCGGCGGCGATGTCGCCGACCACCGAGAGCACCGAGGGGTAGGTGTCGGTCGCGCCCTCGGTGTCGGCGGTGCGGACCGCGTAGCCGTCCATCGAGCTGTTGTCGAAGGGCGGGAGGTCGCCGTCGGCGACCACGTCCTCGTCGAGCCGGCAGCCCCGGGCGTCGAGCAGCCGGAGCTCGATCGCGGGCAGCGGGCCGACGGCGGAGAGCACGTCGGCGAGGTGCTCGTCCACCGTCCAGAGGCGGGGGGCCGCCGGTGCCGGGTCCGCTCCGGCGTCGCAGCAGGCTGCGGGCGTGGTGCTGTGCTCGGTGGACCCGGTCATCGGCGGCTCGCTCTCTGTCGTGTCAGTCCTGCATCTCGGAGCCGACGAACTCCCGCAGCCAGGAGCGGAACTCCGGGCCCAGGTCCTCGCGCTCGGCGGCCAGACGGACGATAGCGCGCAGGTAGTCGGCGCGGTCGCCGGTGTCGTAGCGGCGGCCCTTGAAGAGCACGCCGTGCACCTGGCCGCCGTCCGCCGGCTCACGGGTGGTGAGCTCGCGCAGGGCGTCGGTGAGCTGGATCTCGCCGCCGCGGCCGGGCGGGGTCTCGCGCAGCACGTCGAAGACCAGCGGGTCGAGGACGTAGCGGCCGATGACGGCGTAGTTCGAGGGGGCCTCGCCCGGCTCGGGCTTCTCGACCAGGTCGGTCACCTGGAAGACGTCCTCGCCGAAGCCGTTGGCCTTGACGGCGGCGCAGCCGTAGAGGTGGATCTGGGAGGGCTCGACCTCCATGAGGGCGACGACCGAGCCGCCGAGCTCCTGCTGCACCTCGATCATCCGGGAGAGCAGCGGGTCACGCGGGTCGATCAGGTCGTCGCCGAGCAGGACGGCGAAGGGCTGGCCGGCGACGTGCTGCTCGGCGACCGAGACGGCGTGGCCGAGGCCCTTCGGGTCCCCCTGGCGGACGTAGTGCATGTTGGCCAGCTCGACGGACTCCCGGACCCGGGCCAGGCGCTGCTGGTCGCCCTTGCGCGCCAGGAGCTCCTCCAGCTCGTAGGCACGGTCGAAGTGGTCCTCCAGCGCGCGCTTGTTGCGGCCGGTGACCATCAGTATGTCGGACAGGCCTGCGGCGGAGGCCTCCTCGACGACGTACTGGATGGCCGGCTTGTCGACGACCGGAAGCATCTCCTTCGGGGTGGCCTTGGTCGCCGGGAGGAAGCGGGTGCCCAGTCCGGCCGCGGGTACCACGGCCTTGGTTACCGGAACTCGGGAGTTGGTCGTCGTCATGCGTTTACCTTACTCAGGCACGTTTTCGCCCGGCCGAGCGCGGTCGGACGGCTAGGACAGCACGTCGCGGGGCACGGCCACAGTGGCTGGCGTATGGGATGGGACCGGCTGGGCGAGGGGGTCCCCTCCGGCACAGGCCGACAGACTACCCGGCTTTCCCGAACGGTCACGTTCGGCAGTCGGACCGGGCTCCGTGCCGGAATCGACCGGCCGGGGAAGCCCGGCGGCGGGCCCGTCGCCGTGGCGCGGCGAGATCCGCCAGCAGTCGCCGCCGGCCGCCCGGGCCTCGGCCAGCGCCGTGTCGGCCGCGCGCAGCAGGACGGCGGCGTGGGCCCCGTCCTCGGGCATCACGGCGATGCCCGCGGCGGCCGTGAGCCCGTTGCCGTGCACCGGGCGGGACTCGCGCGTCCCGGAGGACCAGTCGAGCAGCAGGTGGCGGCGGACCGACCAGACCAGCCGCTCGGCGACCTGCACGGCGCCCTCGGCCCCGGTGTCGGGCAGCACCACCAGGAACTCCTCGCCGCTGTACCGGCCGAGGGTGTCGGCCCGGCGGATCTCCATCGCGAGGCGCTGGGCGAGGTCGCGCAGTATCGTGCCGGCCCGGCCGCGTCCGTGCTCGGCGACGACCGCGTCGAAGCCGGTGATCGCCAGCATCAGCACGGCGAGCGGGCGGGGGCCGTCGCCCGGGTCGGTGTGCTCGGCGCGCCGGGCCCGTTCGATCTCCCGGTCCAGGGTGAGCTGCAGGTGGCGGTAGTTCCACACGCCGGTGAGCGGGTCGCAGGAGGCGGTGCGCTCCAGTTCGGCGCAGCGGGCCTCCAGCTCGGCGATCCGCTCCCTCAGCCGCTCCGTCCCGGCCGCGGCCCCGGCCCGGACCCGCCGCACCCGCAGTCCGAGGGCGGTGGCGCCGGCCAGCGCGGGGGCGCTGAGCGCGGCCAGGGCCTGGACCAGCAGCGGGGTGGACAATCGGGGCGCCCTTTCGCGTGGCAGGCTCTGCGCGTCGACGGTCTGGAGACGTGGAGGATCCGGTGCACAACGAGAAGAGCGACCTGAGGACACGGCTGTTGACGCGGCGGCGCGGGCTGTCCGACGAGGAGCGGACCGCGACGGCGGCCGCGCTGGCCGGGCACGCCGGGGAGCTGGCCGGGCCGGGTGCCACGGTGGCCGCGTACGTCTCGGTGGGCGCCGAGCCCGGCACCAGGCCGCTGCTGGACGAGCTGCGGGCGCGCGGGGTGCGGGTGCTGCTTCCCGTGCTGCTGGCGGACAACGACCTGGACTGGGCCGAGTACGCGGGGCCCGGGGAGCTGGCCCCGGCCGGGCGCGGGCTGCTGGAGCCGGTCGGTCCGCGGCTCGGGCCGGAGGCGGTCACGGAGGCCTCGGTGGTGCTGCTGCCGGGCCTGGCGGTGGACCTCGACGGGCTGCGGCTGGGCCGGGGCGGCGGCAGCTACGACCGGGTGCTGGCCCGGCTGGGCCGGGCGGGCGTGCGGCCGGTGCTGGCGGTGCTGCTGTACGAGCACGAGCTGCTGGAGCGGGTGCCCGCCGAGCCGCACGACCGGCCGGTGGACCTGGCGGTCACGCCGTCGGGGGTGCGGCGGCTGGGCTGACGGCGGGCCCGGCGGCACGGCTTGCGCTCGCAGGAACGGCTGCGGGCCCGGGAGCGGCTGTGGGCCCGGGAAAGGGCTGTGGCCCCGGGAAACGGCGGCGGCCCCGCTCCGTGGTGGGAGCGGGGCCGCCGGGTGTCCGTCCGGGCGTCAGCCGGTGGTGAGCACCAGCTTGTGCTTGGTGGCCTTCTCGACCGCGTCCGGGCTGGAGGCCCAGGTGAGCAGCTTGCCCTTGAGCCAGAGATCGGTCTGGTCGTTGTAGTTCTCGTGGAAGGCGTGACCGGAGGCGCCGCCGACGTTGATCCAGCGTGAGGCGTCGAGGTCGTTCAGGTCGATCACCATCCGCATCGACGGGATCCAGTCCACCTGGTAGCCGGCCGCCGCGTTCCAGCCGGCCGCGTCGACCGCCGCCGAGCCGCCGGAGAGCCGGTAGGGGCCGCGGTTGAGCAGCTTGTGGAGCACGCCGGAGGCGATCGAGGAGTCGTCGGTGCCGAGGGTCTGCTCCTTCAGCTCCAGCTTGTGCAGCCGGCCCCAGCTCCAGGTGGAGACGTCCTTGCTGAGCAGCGAGGTCAGCTCCTGGCGGGCGTTCTTCATCGCTTCCTTGAGCAGGTTGTCCAGGCCCTTCTGGACGTCGTGCTGGGAGTCGATGTACGTCCACCACGAGCTGTCGGGCTTCTCCAGCTGCTGGCGCACCACCTCGGTCCAGCGGTCGCCGCCGTCCGGCTGGGCCTTGGCCGGGTCACGGGTGCCGCACTCGGTGACGATCCTGGTGGTGCTGTCCGGCTTGGTGGGGTCGTCCTGCTGGCGGACCAGCAGGCAGTTGTCCTTGGCCCGGAGGTCGGCCGGGAACTTCTGGCCGAAGGCGAGGGTGAGCAGCTGGCGCCAGACGCCGTTGTAGTAGGCGGCGGCGGCCGAGTCGGCGTCCTGGTGGTAGTTCCAGTCCTTCAGCAGGTCCTGGGCCTCGCGCACGTACGGGTCGTCGATCTGCTGCTTGAGCAGCAGCGGGACCAGCGTCTTGGCCATCACGTTGGTGTTGTCCAGCTGCAGGGTCTGCATGTCGTCCGGCGAGATCTTGCCGTTGTTCTTGAGCAGGCCCTCGATGTTGTCGGTGATCTCCTTGGCGCGGGTGCCGTACTCCCAGTCCTTGGTGAGGCTGTACTTGTAGCTCGGGTCCACCACGGCCTGGTTGGCGGTGACGATGTAGCCGGAGGAGGGGTTGAGGCTCCACGGCATCGCGTTGAACGGGATCGGGTCCTTCCACTGGTACGCGGAGTCCCAGCCCAGCGCGGGGTAGGTGCCGTCGCCCTTGCCGCGGACCGGGATGGTGCCCGGGGCCTGGTAGCCGATGTTCTTGGCGTCGGCGTAGATCAGGTTCTGCGCGGGGACGGTGAAGTCCTTGGCGGCGGCGCGGAAGTCGTCCCAGTTCTTCGCCTTGTCCAGCTCGAAGACGGCGTCCATGGTCTTGCCGGGGGCGAGCGCGGTCCACTGCAGGGCGACGCCGTAGCCGCCGGTGCCGCGGTCGGGCGCGGAGGTGCCGTTGGGGGCGTACTTGCCGACGTTCTGCTGCTCGTTGCTCTGGTCGGAGATCAGCGGGGCGCCGGTCTGGGTGGTGCGGACGGTGATGGTGCGGTCCTCGCCGCCGGCGACCTTGATGGTCTCCTTGCGGAGGTCGAACTTCACGTCCTTGCCGTCGACCTGGTAGGTGTCCGGGCCGGTGACCTTCTCCAGGAAGAGGTCGGTCACGTCGGCGCCGAGGTTGGTGAAGCCCCAGGCGATGTCCTTGTTGTGGCCGATTATCACGCCGGGCATGCCCGCGAAGGTGAAGCCGGAGACGTCGAACTGGCAGGCCGGGGAGGCCGTCCGGCAGTGCAGGCCCATCTGGTACCAGACCGAGGGCAGGCCGGGGCCGAGGTGCGGGTCGTTGGCCAGCAGCGGCTTGCCGGTGGTGGTGTGGGAGCCGGCGACCACCCAGGAGTTGGAGCCGATGCCCTGGCCGGGGCGGCCGAGCAGCTGCGGCATCCCGTCGATCCGGTCGGTGAGGCTCTGCAGCATCGCCTTGGTGGTGGCCTCGCCCTGGGCGGTGGCGGTGCCGTTGCCGGTGCCCGGCTGGGCGGAACCGTCGGCGGGGCGGTAGTTGTCGCCGGCCACGGTGCCGGTCTTCACGATGGTGCCGTTGCGGGCGTACGGGTAGTCCGGGTACAGCTCGGCGATCTTGTCCGGAGCGAAGTCCTGGGCCAGCAGCGAGCGGTCGACCTCCTCCTGGAGGTTCCCGGAGAGGTTCCAGGCCATCGCCTTGAGCCAGGCCACCGAGTCGACCGGGGTCCACTGCTCGGGCTCGTAGCCGCTGTTGACGACGCCGAGCAGGGTGTACTCCAGCGAGGCCTTCGCACCGCCGGGGTGCTCGGAGAGCCAGGCGTTCACGCCGTCCGCGTAGGCCTGCAGGTACTTCTTGGTCTCCGGCGACAGCTTGGTGTCGAACTCCTTCTGCGCCACCTGGCGCCAGCCCATGGTGCGGATGAAGGAGTCGGTGTCGACCTGGCCGTCACCGAACATCTCGGAGAGCCGGCCTGCGGTGATGTGACGTCGGACGTCCATCTCCCAGAAGCGGTCCTGCGCCTGGACGTAGCCCTGGGCGCGGAACAGGTCCTCGGGGGTGTCGGCGTACAGCTGCGGGATGCCGTTGGCATCCCGCTTCACGTCGACCGGCGCGGTCAGGCCCGCGACCTTGACGCTGCCGTCCACCTCGGGGAAGGACGCGCGGACCGCGGAGACCCCGCGGTAGCCGCCGTAGCCGACGCCGGCCACCAGCAGCACGACCAGCACGATCACGAACAGACGGGCGCGCCGGAACTTCTTCGAGCGGGGCATCTGGGTCCTTGCGGTCCTGACTTCGGGGCGGGCGGGCGTGTCCAGGGCCAGCGGCCGTGACAGGGCACCACATTAGGCCGAGTCGGCCGGGCACCGTGAACGGGGGACCAAGCTAAAGGTATGGCAAAATGTTAGACTGAGTAACGATCCGCAAGGGGAGCATTGACGCCTTCTTAACGGGTCGACCTCACCGCACTGCCAGACACCCCGCCCGCCCATGCCTGCCCGAGGTGCCCCTGCGTGAACGTCTCCCATCTGAACCAGCTCCTTCTCGAAGCCTCCGTGATCCTGCTCTTCGCGGTGGTCGCCGTCCGGATCTCCACCCGATCAGGGCTGCCCAGCCTGCTGATCTATCTGGGGATCGGCGTGGCACTGGGCCAGAACGGGATCGGCTTCACCTTCAACAACGCCGAACTCACCCAGGTGATCGGCTACGCCGCACTCGTGGTGATCCTCGCCGAGGGCGGCCTCAAGACCAGCTGGCGCGAGATCAAGCCGGTGATGCCGGCGGCCACCGTGCTCGCCACCGTCGGCGTCGGGATCAGCGTGTTCGCCACCGCGGCCGGCGCGCACTGGCTGGTCGGCCTGGACTGGCGGACCTCGCTGCTGCTCGGCGCCATAGTCTCCTCGACCGACGCGGCGGCCGTCTTCTCGGTGCTGCGCATGGTCCCGCTGCCGCACCGGCTCACCGGCCTGCTGGAGGCCGAGTCCGGCTTCAACGACGCGCCCGTGGTCATCCTGGTCGTGGCCTTCGCCACCACCGGGGAGCTCGACCCCTGGTACGTGCTGATCGGCACGATCATCGCCGAGCTCGCGATCGGCGCGGCGATCGGCTTCGCCGTCGGCAGACTCGGCGCCTTCGGCATCAAGCACGTCGCACTGCCCTCCTCGGGCCTCTACCCGATCGCCGTGATGGCGCTCACCGTGCTCGCCTACGCGGGCGGCGCGCTGCTGCACGGCTCCGGCTTCCTCGCGGTCTACATCTGCGCGGTGATCCTCGGGAACTCCAAGCTCCCGCACGGGCCGGCCGTCCGCGGCTTCGCCGACGGACTGGCATGGATCGGGCAGATCGGCATGTTCGTGCTGCTCGGCCTGCTCTGCACGCCCGCGACCATGGGCTCCGCGGTGGTACCCGCGCTGGTCATCGGTGGCGTGCTGGTCTTCCTGGCCCGACCGCTGTCCGTGGTGGTCTCGCTGACCCCCTTCAAGGTGCCGGCCCGCGAGCAGGCACTGCTGAGCTGGGCCGGGCTGCGCGGGGCGGTGCCCATCGTGCTGGCCACCATCCCGGTGGTGTCGGGCGCGCACAAGGCCGAGGACGTGTTCAACATCGTCTTCATCCTGGTCGTCGTCTTCACCCTGCTCCAGGGGCCGACCCTGCCGTGGGTGGCCAAGCAGCTGAAGATCGGCGAGGGCGCGATGGGCCAGGACCTCGACATCGAGTCCGCCCCGCTGGAGAAGCTGCACGGGCACCTGCTGTCGGTCACCCTCTCCCCCGCCTCCCGGATGTCCGGCGTGGAGGTCAGCGAACTGAGACTGCCCAAGGGCGCGGCGGTCACCCTGGTCGTGCGCGAGGGCAACTCCTTCGTGCCGGACAAGGCGACGGTGCTGCGCGGCGGGGACGAACTGCTGGTGGTCACCACGGACGAGGTCGGCGAGGCCGCGGAGCGGCGGCTGCGGGCCGTCGACAAGGGCGGCAAGCTCGCGGGGTGGCTCCACGGGCGGTGAGCCGGGGGCCCTCCGGGGCGTCCCGGGGGCTCGGGAGGCTCGGGGCGTCCGGGGCGTCCGGGGCGCTCGGGACGGGGTGGGCTGGCGGGATCTACGCGCGTAACTGTATGCTGGTTCGACCACGCCGTATAACCACCGCTAGACCACCCCCAGCATCTGCCTGACGCAGAGTTGGCGCGACCGCTCGGCGGCCGCGGTCCGCCCCCCGGCAACCCCACCGGGCCGACCCGGTATCTACCCCGGTCGACGCGCGAGAGGACGACTCTCGGCGCCGTCGGGGCCACACCATGCCCTGCCGCGCTACCAGGCAGCAGGAAGGACGACCGTGACGGCCCGCCGAACGGTCGACACCGCCGCGGACAGCACCGCGGACACCACCGCAGCCCAGGCCCCCGCCCGCGTCGGGTACGGAGAGCTGCTGCGCACCCCCGGAGCCTGGACCTTCCTGGCCCCGGCCCTCGTCGCGCGACTGCCGTACGCGATGCTCAGCATGGGCATCCTGCTGCTCGTCACCAAGACCCACGGCTCGTACGGCACCGCCGGTACGGTCACCGCCGTCGCCGCCGTCGCCCAGGCCCTGATCGGGCCGCAGACCGGGCGGCTGGCCGACCGGTACGGCCAGGCCGCGGTGCTCGTCCCGACCGTCCTGGTGCACGGGGCCTCGGTCGGCGTGCTGATCGCGCTGGCGCTCGGCCACGCGCCGGCCTGGAGCCTTTTCCTGGCCGCCGTGCCGGCCGGTGCGAGCGTCCCGCAGATCGGTGCGATGATCCGGGCCCGCTGGGTCGCCCGCTTCACCGCCGACGGCCCGTCCGACACCTCGGCGGCCAAGGTGAGCACCGCGTTCGCCTTCGAGTCGGTGACCGACGAGTTCACCTTCGTGATCGGCCCGATCCTGGCCTCCGGCATCGCCGCCATGGCGAGCCCGGCGACCGCCCTGGTCGCCGAGGCCGCGCTGACCGTCGTCGGCGGCCTGGCCTTCGCCGCCCAGCGGCGCACCGCCCCCGCCCGGATCGTGCCGCAGCCCGGCGCCGAGCGTGTCTCGGCGATCGCCTCCCCCGGCGTCCGGCTGCTCGCCGGGTCCATCCTCGGCGTCGGCGCGGTGTTCGGCGGCATGCAGGTCTCGGTGAACGCCTTCGCCGACTCGGTCGGGCAGCACGACGCGGGCGGCACCGTGTACGGGATCTTCGCGGGCGGCTCGATGCTGGCCGGCGTGCTCTACGGCGTGATCGCCTGGCGACGGCCCGTCCACAAGCGGATGCTGATCAGCTACGCGCTGCTGGTCCTGGGCTGCTCCACGCTGTGGGCGATGCCGAACCTGGTCGCGCTCACCGTCGCCGGGCTGGTCTGCGGCCTGGCCATCGCGCCGACCCTGATCAGCGGCTACACCCTGGTCGAGACGCTGGTCGCGGACGGCGCCAAGACGGAGGCCTTCACCTGGCTGACCGGTGCCATCGGGCTGGGGCTCGCGGTCGGCTCGATGGTGGCGGGCAGCCTGATCGACGGGCACGGGCCGTCCACCGGGTTCCTGGTGCCGCTGATCGGCGCCGGCCTGGGGCTGCTCGCGCTGTTCTCGCAGCGGCACCTGCTGGTGGCACCGCGGACTTCGAACCGGATCGTCGCCGGCTCCGCGCCGGGCTCCGTGGAGCCCGCCGGCGCTGCACAGCTGGTGGGCGCGGCCAAGGGCTGAGCGAGGCGGTGGTTCGCGGCCGATCCCGGGCCGGGGCGGGGCCGATCTCACACCGGAGTCGCTGGACTGATCCCGCGGAATGCCGCATCATTGACCATCGTTAGCACTCATCAGGCGAGAGTGCCAGGAGGAAGACAAGTGCCCACGTACCAGTACCAGTGCACCGAGTGCGGCAACGGCCTGGAGGCGGTGCAGAAGTTCACCGACGAGGCACTGACCACGTGCCCCGACTGCCAGGGACGGCTTCGCAAGGTCTTCTCGGCCGTGGGTGTCGTGTTCAAGGGGTCCGGCTTCTACCGGACCGACAGCCGCTCCTCCTCCAGCAGCTCGGTCGGTTCCGGGTCGTCGTCGACGTCGTCGACCACGACCTCCGCGGCCCCCGCGTCGGGCACGGGCTCCTCGGCCCCGTCCAGCCCGGCTCCGGCCGCGAGCTGACCAGGGCGCCCGGAAAGCAGTCGGGCGCACAGCAGTCCTCGGAAAGGCCCGTCGATCCCGCTTCCACGCGGGGGCGGCGGGCCTTTCCGCATTCCTCCGGACCGGTTCTTCAGGCCCCGGTTCTTCAGGCCCGGTTTCGCCGGGCCGGTTCCTCCGGGCCGCTTCCTCCGGGCCGGTTTCGTCAACTCCGGCAGGGCGGATCAACCTGTGCGGGTGTACGAAGTCGTCCACAGGGGCGGGTTTGTCCACAGGCTGGGGAAACGGCTTTCCGGGTCCGGCCCGAGCGCGCATCGTGTGGGTCGTCAGCCGGTCCACCCGGGGTCGGCTGCCAGGCCTTCCGGAGGTGCGTCGATGACGACCATGAGCTTCTCCGTCCCGCTGCCCGCCCCCGCCGTTCCGCCCCGGCAGGAGGTGCCGAGCTTCCCGCCGATCCGGCGCGGGTGCGGTGGGTGGCACCGCCTGCGCAGCGCGGTCCGGCGGCGGGCCGGGGTGCCCGCGCTGGTGCTGCTCGCGGTGGCCGCCGCGCTCGCGCTCGGGCCCGCGCGGGCCGGTCTGCCGCCACCCGGCGGGGGCGCGATGGGCCGGACGGGTTGTCAATCCGGGGCTGCGGAAGATCACCCGTAACCCGGCAACGACTTCGTCGTTCGAGGCGGCATGAAGGGCTTCAAGGAATTCCTGCTGCGCGGAAATGTCGTCGAACTCGCCGTCGCCGTGGTCATCGGCGCGGCTTTCACCAACATCATCAACGCCTTCGTCAAGGGCGTGATCAACCCGATCATCGGCGTGTTCGGAACGAAGGACCTGGGTTCCTACAGTTCCTGCCTCAAGGGACCCTGCGTGGTGGGCCCGACCGGCGAGGTCACGTCCGGGGTCCAGATCCTGTGGGGATCGGTGCTCAGCGCCGCCCTGCAGTTCCTGATCACCGCGGCCGTCGTCTACTTCGTCCTGATCGTGCCCATGAACAGGATGGCGGCCCGCCGCCAGACCCCCGCCGAGGCCGCGGCGGAGGCCGAAGCCAAGGAGGTCCAGCTACTGACCGAGATCCGCGACGCGCTGGTCGCACCCATGCGCTGACGCGCAGACCGTACCCGTCCGTCCCTCAGCCCCCGTGGTGCGGCGGGCGCTGGCTCAGGTACCAGTCCAGCCCCCGCCCACCGCTCTCCCCCGCCCCGGAACGCTCGCCCCAACCGGTGTCGGTGTCGTCCCGGGACTGCTGGTCCAGCGGGTCCCGGAAGACCAGCCGGGCCTTGGCCGCGGGCTTCTCTTGCGGCTCGCGGTCCCCGGTCGGGTCCTGGCCCCGGTCCTGGCTCTGGTCCTGGTCCTGGTCCTGGTCCTCGCCCGCGCCCTGCTCCGCCGGTCGTTCCTGTCCCTGCTCGCTCACCCTGTCCACTCCGTCGTTCGCCTCGTCCTGCCCGCCCTGTCCTGTCCCTCCAGCCTAAGAGCCCCGAGGCACGACTCGGGCCCCGGTACGGAGCGCTCCGTACCGGGGCCCGAGCGGGCGGGCAGATCCGTCAGGCGGGCCGTCGGAAGGGCTGGTCACGCGGGCACGGAAGGGCTGGTCATCCGGGCTGGGCACCAGGGCTGGTCAGGCGGCTTCGAAGCCTGCGTGGTCCGCGATCTTCTTCAGCTCGGCCAGCGCGTGCTTCTCGATCTGCCGGATCCGCTCACGGGTGAGGCCGTGCTGCTTGCCCACCTCGGTGAGGGTGCGCTCGCGGCCGTCCTCCATCCCGTAGCGGGAGCGGATGATCGAGGCCGTGCGATCGTCCAACCGCCCGATCAGATCGTCCAGTTCCTCACGGCGGAGCATCACCATCACGGCGTCCTCGGGGGACGTCGCCCCGGTGTCCTCGACGAGGTCGCCGAACTGGGTCTCGCCCTCGTCGTCCACCGACATGTTCAGGCTGACCGGGTCACGCGCCCAGTCCAGCACGTCCTTGATCCGGGCCTCGGTGGTGTCCAACTCGGCCGCGATCTCGGCCGGCTCGGCCTCGCGCCCCAGCTCCTTGGACTTCTCGCGCTGCACCCGCCGGATCCGCCCCAGCTCCTCCACCAGGTGCACGGGCAGCCGGATGGTGCGGGACTGGTCGGCGATGGACCGGGTGATCGCCTGCCGGATCCACCACGTCGCGTACGTGGAGAACTTGAAGCCCTTGGCGTAGTCGAACTTCTCGACGGCGCGCACCAGGCCCGCGTTGCCCTCCTGGATGAGGTCCAGCAGGGGGAGGCCGCTGCGCGGGTACCTGCGGGCGACCGCGACCACGAGCCGGAGGTTGGAGCGGATGAAGACGTCCTTGGCGCGCTCGGCGTCGGCGGCTATCGTCTCCAGCTCCTCGCGCGTGACGCCGTCGGGGAGTTCGTCCTCGTCGAGCAGATGCTGGGCGTACACCCCGGCCTCGATCCGCAGCGAGAGCTCGACCTCCTCGGCGGCATCGAGCAGGGGCGTCCTGGCGATCTCGTCGAGGTACATGCCGACCAGGTCACGGTCGGCCTCAAGGTTGGTCGGGCGGGCCGCGCGAGTCCGGTCGGCCCTGTCGCGAACGACGGCACGGGTGGCCATGCTTGCTCCCTTTGCTGGTGTTGCCGAGGTCTGCCTGCCTGCCCGGAGGGCAAGAAGTGCGGGCCCCACGGGGCTCACACGTAACGATCCAACGAACAGATTCCGGACAACATTCCCAAGTCACTCCGATTCTTCCCGCTGATGCAGTATCCTGCCGGTTTTCACCCCGACTTTGGACGCTCGGTGACCACTCGGGCACGTCCCGTGCATTCGCGCGACCGTTCACGGAGCGATTTCTTCACTCGACTCTCACGCGCCGGTCGCCTATTGGTTGAACCCGCGAACGGCCGCGGGCGTTCCCGCGCACCCCCGCTACACGCCCGCGCCCGCGCCCCGGCGCACGCAGGACCTCCGCACAAACGATGCCGAATCGCTATCGCTCCAGCTCCCGATCGGCACAGGACACTGGGAAGGTGTCAGCCATGCACCTGACCAACAGCACGACCTCCGCCACTGCGCGTAACCGCAGTCTCCTGCGGGACGCCGCGGTCATGTTGGTTTGTGCCGCACTGTTCAGCCTCCTGGCGGCTCTGGTGACGGGCCACTGGCGCCCGCTCGAACGCTTCGACCAGGAGTGGACCGACGAACTGCACATCTACGCCCGGGAACACCGGATCTGGACCGCCTCGGTGCAGACGCTCTCGGACATCGGCGGCACCGTCACGATGCGTACACTCCTCGGAATCGCCGCCGCCTGGCTGTGGTTGATCGGCGCGCGGGTGCTGGCCGGCTGGGTGGCCGCCCAGACACTGGTCGGCTGGGGCGCCCAGTGGGCACTCAAGCTGGCCTTCGACCGCGCGCGGCCCGGCTTCTCCGACCCGGTCTCGCACGCCGGCGGCCCGGCCTTCCCCTCCGGCCACGCCATGGCCTCGACGATCACCTGCGCCGTCCTGGTCAGCCTGCTCTGGTACCGGGTCCGCCGCCGGGGCCGGACCGCCGCCTCCGCGGTCGCGGCGGCGACGGTGCTGACCATCGGCTGGACCCGGATCGCGCTCGGCGTGCACTGGCCCAGCGACGTGCTGGGCGGTTGGCTGGCCGCCGGGATCGTGTTGGGTGCCGTGACCACCGTGATCGAGCTCTGGCGGCCCGGCGCGCTGGCCCGCGACGTACGGCGGGTCAACTGGCGTACCAGGCCGAGGGTTCAGCGGGTCATCGTGCCGTCCGTCCGGCCGGTCCGGACCGCCGACCCGATGGACGAGGGCCACCCGGACGACGCCCCGCCGGCCGAGGGCTCGCCGGACCGGGGCCCGCTGGGTGACGGCCTGCTGGGTGACGGCGCGCTGCGCGAAGGTCCGCCGGCCGACGGCGCGCCGGGCGAGCACGGTCCGGACGGTGCCACCCCGAGGGACGCGGCCGACCGCCCGGACGAGACCGTCAGTTGAGGCCGCGTCATCTGCGGGCACCCGTCGGCTAGCGTGACCGCCATGTCCACCACCCCTGCTCCCGCCCCCGCGTTCCCCGCCGGACACCCCGAGCGGCCACTGCGGATCGCCACCGTCCAGACCCAGGCCGTGGCCGGCGACATATCCGCCAACGCCGAGCAAGCCGCCGCACTGATCCGCGAGGCCGCCGACGCCGGGGCCCGCCTGGTGCTGTTCACCGAGAAGTTCCTCTCCGGGTACGAGCCCGACCTGATCCGCACCGACCCGCTCAAGTACACCGTCCAGAACGGCGATCCGCGCCTCGCGCCGATCGCCGACGCGTGCCGCGAGACGGGGACCGTCGCCGTCGTCGGCGCCGCCGTGCAGGACGGTGCCGACCTGCGGATCTCCGCGCTCGTCCTCGGCGCGGACGGCGGCTTCGTCACCCGCTACGACAAGCAGTACCTGTTCAAGGCCGAACGCGACCTGTACCGCCCCGGGACGGCCGGCTGCACCCTGGAGCTGGACGGCTGGCGGCTCGGCCTCGGCATCTGCTACGACTCCGGCTTCCCCGAGCACGCCCGTGCCGCCGCACTCGACGGCTGCCACGCCTACCTGGTCGGCGCGCTGTTCAGCATGGGCCACGGCCACCACGAGTCCCGCGTCTGGTTCCCCGCCCGCGCGCTCGACAACACGCTCTACACGGTGCTGGCCAATCACATCGGCCGCACCGGCCCCTGGCACACCTGCGGCGGCAGCGCGGTCTGGGGCCCCGACGGCCGCCTGATCGCCGAGGCGAGCGAGGACCGGCGCGAGGTCGTCGTCGTCGACCTCGACCCCACCGTCCTGCGCACCACCCGCGAGAACGAGACCCTGCTCGCCGACCTCGCCCTCTCCGCCGCACATCCGGCCGCACCGCGGACCCGCATCACCCTGGCCTGACCCGGCGAGCGGCCCGGCTGACGCCCGGCTCGGCGCACACCGGGGTCGGTCGGTCCGACGGCACCCGCACCCGCCCCCGGCCCGGCGCCGCCCGTGCCACCCGTCCCGGTCGGTCGGGTGGCAGGGGCGGACGGCGTCCGGGGACGGACCTCGTCCTGGCCCGCGCCGATCAGGCCTCCCGCATCGCGGCCACCGCCGTCATCCGGCCGACGCGGCGGGCGGGGAGGACCGAGGCGGCGAGGCCGGTCAGCACGGTCAGCGCCAGCGCGGCCAGCACCAGCAGGACGGGCGGGCCGCCCACCGTACCGATGGTCGAGGTGACGGAGCGGGCGGCGGCCCAGCCGTAGGTGATGCCGAGGGCGGTGCCGACCAGGGCCCCGGCCAGGGAGAGCAGGACCGCCTCCAGGGTGAGCATCCGGCGCAGTCGGCGGCGGGACATCCCGATGGCGCGCAGCATGCCGATCTCGCGGGAGCGCTCGTTGACGCTGAGCATCAGGGTGGCCGCGACGCCGAGGCCGGCGATGGCGACGGAGAAGGACAGCAGGGCCATGCTGACGGTCGTCAGCCGGTCCAGCATCGACCGCAGGGTGTCGGCCTGCGCGGCGGTGTCGGTGACGATCACCTGCGGGTGGTCGGCGAGGGCGCGGTCCAGGGTGCGACGGGTGCTCTGGCGGTCCTCGCCAGCGGCCGGGGTGAGCCAGACCGTGGTGACGGGTGCGCCGGGGGCGAGGCGGTCCAGGGTCGCGGGTGTGACCAGCAGGGTGGCACCCGTCTGCAGGGTGAACGGCAGGCTGCTGCGGCCGGGTTGGAGCCGCAGTTCGACACCGGCGGCCCGGCGCGGGCCGCTCTCGCCGAGTGCGCTCAGTGCGGCGCCGTCGGCGAGGGTCCGGGCCTGCCCCACGCCGTCCGCCGAGGGGTTGAGCAGGGCGGGGTCGACGGCCGCGACCAGCGTGGGCCGGCCGTCGAGGTCGACGGTGGCGGAGCGGACCGGGGCGGCGGCCAGTCCGCGTTCGGCAGCGAGCGCGGTGAGCGCCCCGGGGGGCAGGGCGCCGCCGGTGGCGGCCGCCGAGAAGACCCCGGGCTGACGTGCGGACACCACCGGGACCAGGGAGTTCGAGGTGATCTCCAGCGCGGTGACCGCGGCGACCAGCACGGTCACGCCGAGCAGCAGCGCCGAGCCGGTCGCGCCGGTGCGACCCGGGTTGAGCCGCAGCTGCTGGGTGGCGAGCCGCCCGGCCGTGCCGCCGAGCCGCCGGGCGGGCGGGCCGAGCAGGCCGACGACCGCGGGCAGCACCCGGTCGGCGAGCCGGAGCACGCCGAAGAACGAGGCGATCGCGCCGACGGTGACCGCGAGCAGCGACAGCGGCGGCGGGGCCACCGCCCCGGCCACCAGGAGGGCCGTCCCGGCGACCAGGAGCACGGCGGTCCACGCCACGGCCCGCACCCTGGCCGCCCCGCCGACCGGCGCGGGTGCGCCGCCGAGCGCGGCGACCGGCGGTACGGCCGCCGCGGCCTTCGCCGGGCCGCGGACGGCCGACAGGGTGAGCAGGACGCCGAACAGCCCGGCCGACAGGCAGGTCAGCGGGGACGGCATCAGTGAGAGGTGCACCGGTCCGAGGTCGAGCCGACCGGCCACGGCCGTCCCGGCCGCGCCGAGGCCGACCCCCAGCAGGACGCCCGCCGCCGAGGCGCCCGCCCCGAGCAGCAGCCCCTGGCGGCGGATCAGCCGTCGCAGCTGCTGCCGGTCGGCTCCGATGCAGCGCAGCAGGGCGAGTTGACGGGTCCGCTGGGCCAGCACCACGGAGAAGGTGTTGCCGACCACCATCCGCGCCACCGCGAGCGCGATCAGCACGAAGGAGAGGGCGGCGATCAGCACCATCCCGTAGACCGTGCTGCTCTGTCGGGTCGCCTCGGTGACGGAGGCCTCGCGGGTGTGGACCTCGCTGCCGATGCCGAGCGTGGTCCGCAGGGCTTCGACGGCCCGGGTCGGGGAGACGTCAGGGGCGACCCTGACGTCGAGTCCGGTGACGGTGACGCCGGTCGCGTACCGGTCGACCGCGGCGGCCGGGACGCCGACGACCGGACGCCCGGCGTAGCTCGGTGCGCCCCGCCCGTCCAGGGTGCCCACCAGCCGGGCGGTGGCGGCGGAGCCGTCGGCCCGGGCGAGGCGCACGTCGGCGCCGGGGGCGGCGTCGAGCCGGTGCGCGGTGTCGGTGTCCAGCAGCACCTCGCCGGGGCCGGCCGGCCAGCGGCCGTCCTTGAGCAACTGCCAGCGCAGCGCCGGGTCCTCGGCGACGGCGCTGATCACGGCGGTGCGGTCGAGCGGCCGCCCGTCGGCGGCGAGCACCGCGCCCCTGCCGGTCAGCCGGGGCGCCACCGCGGCCACCCCGGCGGACTGCCGGGCACGCTCGACGGCCGCCGCGTCCAGCCCGCCGGCCGTGACCGTCCTGGTCACCTGGATGTCGCCGGGGCCGACCTCGGCGGCCGCACTCTGCCGGTAGGAGTCGACCAGCGCTCCGCTGCCGCTGACGGAGGCGATCAGGAAAGCCACCCCCAGCGCGATCGCGGCGCCGCTCAGGAGCAGTTGCCGCAGTTGGCCGCGCAGCTCGGCCACGGTGTATCGGTACGTCGTCATCGTTCCCCGGCTCGTCCGCCCTGACCAGGCAGGACGCACCGGCAGGGGCTGCACCGAGCGTAGGGTCGGGGGTCGCCGCGGACCGTCAGCACGAGGTCTGTTCCATGATCACTCCGTGGACGGACCACCGGCCCCGCCGGCTCCTCCCCGAGAGGTACGGCGCCCCCGAGACGGTCCGCCCGGGGAAGCACCGGCACTCCGGAACTCCGAGGCTTCGGGACCCCGGGAACACCGCCGGGCCCCGGACACGCCGACAGCCCGCGGAACACCGGCGGCCCGGCGCGGCGCCGACCGGGCCGGAAACGGCGCGGGCCCCCGCCCTGGAGTGGGCGGGGGCCTGCGATCCGCGTTCTGTGCTGTGCCCCAGACAGGAATCGAACCTGCGACACCGGCTTTAGGAGAGCCGTGCTCTATCCCCTGAGCTACTGAGGCGTGGCCCGGTTGTGGCGAGGCCGTTCACAGCGTACCGGATCGGGGGTGGGGAGCGGGGTGGCGGACGGGTTACGGGCGGGGGCGCGGGTGCCGACGAGGCGTCAGGGCGGGTCAAGTAGCCTGCCGGGAAGTGCCTGATCCGGCGGGGCACCCCGCGCGAAGGAGACGAAGGACCCGATGAGACCTGCTGTGCGCCCGGTCGGCCGACTGCTGGGGCAGGTGTGGTTGTGGCCTGCGGTGGTGATGCTGGCCGTGGGAGCGTACCGGCTGGGTACACCGGACCTGTGGCGGGACGAGATCGCGACCTCGACGGTGGCCACCCGCTCGCCGGGCGACCTGCTGCGGCTGCTGCAGCACATCGACGCCAGCAACGGCGCCTACTACCTGCTGATGCACGGCTGGACCGCGGTCTTCGGCGACTCGACGGTGGCACTGCGCATACCGTCCGTGCTGGCCATGGCGGGAGCCGCGGCGTTCGTGGCGCTCACCGCCCGGCGGCTGTTCGGCGGGCGGGTCGCGGCGATCGGGGCCGGCCTGCTGTTCGCGGTGCCGCCGCTGGTCTCCCGGTACGCCCAGGAGGCGCGCTCGTACGCGCTGGTGACCTGTGCGATCGCGGCCGCGACCTACTTCCTGCTGCGGGCGCTGGATCGGCCGTCCTGGCGGCGCTGGGCGCCGTACTGCGCGGCCATGGCGCTGGCGGGCACGGGGCACCTGGTCTCGTTCAGCACCGTGGCCGGGCAGGCCGCCCTGGTCGGGCTGCACCTGTGGCGCACCCGGGAGGCGACGGACCGGCGGCTGCTGTGGCAGCACCCGCTGGCGGTCGCGGTGGCCGCGGTGCCCGTGCTGCCGGTGGTGCTGCTGGGCAGCAGCCAGTCGGACCGGCAGCTGGGCTGGATCGCCACGCCGTCGCTCCGCGGCCTGGCCCGCTTCGGCGAGCACCTGTTCGGCTCGGACCTGGTGTTCTACGCCTTCGTGCTGCTGGCCGTCCCGGCGCTGGCCCTGCCCGGTCGGCGGCTGCAGGCCTGGCAGGTGCTGCTGCTCGCCGAGCTGCCGGTGGTGAGCGTCTGGTTGGTGTCACGCCTCGGCGACACGTCGTACTTCCTCGACCGGTACCTGCTGTTCACGGTGCCCGCCTGGGCGGTGCTGGCCGGTGGCGGGATCGGTGCGGCGTACGGTGCGGTGGCGGCCGTCGTCCGACGCGGCCCGGCGCCCGGCAGGGCCGTGGCGGTGGCCGGGGTGCTGGCGGTGGGGCTGCTCGCCGTACCGGCCGTGGCGGCGCTGCCCGAGCAGCCCGCGATCCGGTACGTGGGCTCGCACACCGGCTCGGAGGAGCCGTTCAAGGCGGCCGCCCGGACGATCGCCGCGGGCTACCGCTCCGGGGACGGGATGGCGGCCCCGCTGGGCAACCAGTCCTGGGCGATGGTCTGGCCGGGCGTCAGCCACTACCTTCCGTCGGACGTCCACCCGTACCCGGTGTTCGTCGCGCAGAGCGCCGACGACGCGGAGGACCTGTCTCCGACCGTCTGCGCGAAGCCGGAGACCTGCCTGGGCTCGGTGTCCCGGATCTGGCTGCTGGTCCTCGGCGACACGGTCGACCCGCTGGGCGCCATGCCGACGGACCAGGCGGAGCTGCTCCGCACGCAGTACGGCGACCCGGACCAGGTCACGCCGCTCGGCGGGTTCACGCTCGCGCTGCTCGACCGCGACACGTAGCCGCAGGCCGTCGGGTTGCGGCTGAGGTCGCGGCCGCGGGGAGCGAACGCCGAAGGGGAGCCGGTGCGGACCGGCTCCCCTTCGGCGTTCCTTCGGCGACTCGGCGTCGCGGCGGCTCAGCCGCCCCGGCCGCTCAGCCGCTCGGCGGCGTCAGCGCCTCACAGCGTGCGCAGCAGGCGGGACTGGATGGACGGCGGGTTGAGGTCCGACTGGAGGGCCACCGGGACCTCCACCTTGTTGTCGCCGGCACCCACCCGCAGCGTGCCGACCTCCTTGCCGGCCTGCTCGGTGTGGCCGATCTTCGCCGCGTCCAGGGTGACCGTGCCGGAGATGCCCGGGAAGCCGGCCACCACCAGGTCCTTGGTCGCGACGAGCGGGACCGTGCCGCCGAGCCCGTCGTCCACCGAACCGACGACGTCGCCCTTCTTCACCACGGTCTGGCCGGTCACGCCGTTCTGCGCGGCCTGGATCTGCTTGCCGCTGACCTTCAGCACGGTCGGCAGGATGCCGTCGCCCGGAGCGGACGAGGTGGCCTGCTGGCCCAGGGTGACACCGAGGATCAGCCGCTTCACGCCGCCGACCTCCTTGTACGCGGCCCACATCAGGCAGCCGCCGGCCGGGGTGCTGGAGCCGGTCTTGACGCCGATCACCCCGGTCTTCGGGTTGATCAGGTTGTTGGTGTTGGGGATCTTCACGTTGTTGAAGTTGGTCTCCTGGGTGGAGACGATCTGCCGGAAGATCTCGTCCTGCATGACCTGCTCGGCCAGCTTCAGCTGGTCCTTGGCGGTGGACTTGGTGTCCGCGTTGTAGCCCGCCGGGTCCGCGTAGATGGTGTTGGTCATGCCGAACTTGGAGGCGGTGTCGTTCATCGCCTTGACGAACGCGTCCTCGGAACCGGAGTGGAAGCGGGCGAGCAGCCGGGCCACGTTGTTGGCCGAGGGCAGCATCAGTAGCTCCAGTGCCTGGTACTCGGTGAGCACCTGGTTCTCGACGAGCGTCACCTTGGACTCGTCGACGTTCCCGGACTCCTGCGCGGCCTGCTTGTCGACGGTGATCTTCGGGCCGCTCTCCCCCTTCTTCAGCGGGAACTTCTGCAGGATCAGGTAGGCGTTCATCACCTTGGTGACGCTGGCGATCGAGGCCGGCGTCTCCTGGCCCGAGCTGCCGAGGCTGCCGACGCCGACCACCTCGGCGGCGGACTGGCCCTTGGCCGGCCAGGCGAGGTCCAGCTGGTCACCGGAGAAGCTGAAGCTGCCCGCGGCGGTCATCTTCGTCCTGGCGTCCGGCAGCGGGCGCAGCAGCTGGGCCACCACGACCGCGCCGAGCACCACGGCGAGGAAGGCGGTCCAGATCGTCACCCGCTTGAGGGCGCGGCGCAGCGGCGAGACCGGGCGGGCGTTGAGGGAGGCCAGGACCTCCATCGCCTCCGCGGTGTTCTCGGGCGAGGGCAGCGGCTCCGGGGAGGGCAGCGGCTCGGGCCGGGGCATCGGCGGGACCGGCGGCACCGGCCGCGGGTCGGGCTCGGGCAACGGCTTCGGGGCCGGCGTCGGTCCGGGCGCGGGCTTGGGGGCCGGCTTCGGCCGCGGCTCCGGACCGGGGACCGGCTCGGGCTCCGGTACGGGGGCCGGCGCCGGCGGCTCGGGCACGGTGCCGACCCCGGCGGGGGCGCGCAGCGGCTTGGGCTTCTCCAGCTTCTCGGCCTGACCCGACTTCTGACCGGGCTGCCCGGTCTCGGTCAGCGTGACGGGGGCGGCGTCGGCGGGAGAGTCCTCGGCGGAGGTGCCTCCGGGCTCCTCTGCCTCCTCGGCTTCGTCGGTGTCGTCGGTGTCGGAGTTCTCGGCTCCGTCGGTGTTCTCGGCGCGGGCTCCGGTGCCTTCGGCCTTCGTGGAGTTCCGGGCCTCCTCGGGCTTCGCCTCCGTGCCGGTCTCCTCGGCCTTCCCGTCCGCGGCGGCCTTCCCGTCCGCGGCGGTCTCGGCGGCCTCGGCGGCCTTCGCGGCAGCCTCGGCGGCCTTCCCGGCCGGCGCGGCCCCGGACCCGACGGCCTTCGGCTCGGCTGCGGCTCCGGCGGGCTCGGCCGCCTTGTCCTCGGCCTTGTCCTCGGCCGTGTCCGCAGCCTTCTCCGCCACCGCCGTCTTCGTCCGCATGGCGAGACGCGGGTCGGCGCCGGACGCACGCTCGGCGGGCTTCTTCGGCCCGGCCTCCGCCGACGGGGTCTCCTTCTTCTCCCCCTCACCACCGGAACTCCCGTTTCCGGCGGCCTTCACCAGCTCCTCGGGCAGCCGCAGCGCGGTGGTCTTGTTGTCCACCGGCAGCCGCAGCATCGTCGTCTTGCTGTCCACATCCCGGACGCGGAGCTGTACGGTCGAGCCGCCCTTGGCCCCGGCCGCCGGAGCGTCGCCGGACTCCTTCGCCGACTCCTTCGCCGACTCCTTCGCCGACTCCTTCGCGGGCTCCTTCGCAGCGGCCTTCGCGGGCACCGCCGCGGACGGCTCCGCAGGTGCCTTCACCGGTGCCTTCGCGGGCGCCTCGCCGGAGGTCGACGCAGAGCTGCCCGACGAACCGTCCGAGGAGGTCGCGGCTGACGCCCCGGCAGCCGCCGGCCCGGAACCGCCCTCGGCGGCACCGGCCGTCGCACCGGTCCGTTCGCGTTCGCGGCCCCGCTCCCGCTCGCCGTCCCTCAGCACCCTGTCGGGGGACTCGCCCACGTATCCCAGCCTCCTCAACGCCCGTCGGGGCACCGGCGAACCCGATTTCGGGAAGCCGACGCCCCGCCCCGTGTATCCGTACAGTCTCCGCCACCGACGGCCGTTCCCACCGCGCACACCCCGCCCGACCGGCGCTTATTGCCATCGCTCGGCCGCACCGCGGTCTGTTCACCGGTCAGACGCCGGGCCTGCGGTCGCCGGTTCCGCGCCTTCACCGCAAGGTCACGATTCGGAGGCGTACTCGACAAGCCCGTGTGAGAGGCGTCACCCTGTCTCTCATCCACGCGGGGAGGCTTGGATGGGCAAGAGCCGCAGAACTGTTCCCGAGGAACTCTTGCTGCTCGCTTTGGACCCGACCACGGGTACCACGGCGCAGCCGCAGACCCTCGACCTCGGACTCGCCGGGGCGCAGCTCGTCGAGCTGTCCCTGGCCGGACGGATCGTACCGGAGGGAGACCGGATCGCTGTCGTACTCGCGCGGCCGACCGGCGACCCGACCCTTGACCACGCACTGGAGTTGCTGCGCCGACGCGGCAGTCCGGTCCGCGCGGCGCACTGGATCGGCGGGCCCCGGCTGGGGCTGCGGCAGACCTATCTGGCGCACCTGGAGCGCTGCGGCATGGTCACGGCCGTGCCGGGTCAGGTGTGCGGGGTGCTGCCGACGATCCGGTACCAGGCGTCCGACGACTGCACCAACGCCGCGATCAAGCAGCGGCTGGACACCGCGATCCGCACCGGTGTGCCGCCGGACCCGCGGACCGCGGCGCTCGCCGCGCTCGCCCACTCGGTGGGGCTCGGCAAGCACCTGTACCCGGGCAACGAGGGCCGGTCCTCGCGGTCACGGCTGCGCGACCTGATCCGGTACGACCCGCTCGGCGGGATGGTCGCGCACGCCGTGATGGACGTGCAGAACGGCCTGCCGGCGCAGCAGAACCGTTCTTCCCAGGCCGTCGGGGCCGCCGCCCCCGCGACCGGTCGCTCCGGGTCCCGTACGGCGGGCCGGGGGTCGGGCGGGCGGGTCCCCGCCTCCCGGGTCGGCGTCCGCTGACCGGGGCCCGCTGACGGACGGGCGGGCGCACGATACACCGTCCGACGCACCCGAGGGCACGCCCGACGGCGCGTGCCGCGTCGCCCACGCCCCCGGAGGCGCCGAGCGACCCGACGCACGACCGGTACCAGTGGCACCTTGAGCACGAGGAGCGCCACCCGCGCCACCCGCACGACGAGCACCACCAGAAGCACCGAGGGGCGGTCGCCCCGCGACGCAAGTCGCCCGGCGACCGCCCCTCTTGCCGTCCCCGGAGGCCTGCGGCGGCGGCCCCCACACCTGCCGGAGGCACGTGCGGAGGCGCCCCGGGGACATCCGTCGCACTACCTGTCCGACTACCTGTCCGAGTCGTCGAGCCGCATTACCACCTGGGGGCTTTCACTGTCCCGCGGAAGCGCTTTTCCGATGATCTGTTCTACCGCGCTGCCGTGATTCCCCGGCGCCGACCTGGCCCCAGGTGACATGCTGCTCCAAGTCAGGGGGGTTGCTCCCAATGTCCGAAGTGTTCCGAGGGCTGCCGTTCCAACGATCACCAGAGGTCCGGCCGGAGGTCGAAGTGTCCGCCAACGTCAATCCCACCGTCCGCCGCCGACGCCTCGGCTCCGAGCTGCGCAAGCTCCGCGAGGGCCTCGGCATGACGGCCGAGGAGGTCGCCGGCCGGCTGATGGTCTCCCAGTCCAAGATCAGCCGGCTGGAGAACGGTCGCCGCAGCATCAGCCAGCGGGACGTGCGGGACCTCTGCGACGTGTACAAGGTGACCGACGAACAGATGCGCGCCAGCCTCATGGAGATGGCCAAGGAGTCCCGCCAGCGCGGCTGGTGGCACGACTTCAACGACATGCCCACCCCGTACAGCGTCTACATCGGGCTGGAGGCCGAGGCCTCCTCGATCCGCGCGTACGAGTCCTCCTTCGTCCCGGGCCTGCTGCAGACCGAGCAGTACGCCCAGGCCGTGGTCGAGGGCACCCAGCCGGACACCGACGCGAACGCCGTGCAGCGGCGGGTGCAGGTCCGGATGAAGCGCCAGGAGCGCGTCCACGGCGAGAACCAGCTGGGCAGCCTGTGGACCGTCATAGACGAGGCGGTGCTGCGCCGCGAGGTCGGCAGCAAGGCGGTGATGGCCCGCCAGCTGCAGCAGATGCTGGAGCTCAGCGTGCGCCCGAACATCACCATCCAGGTGATCCCGTTCTCGCACGGCGCGCACCCCGGCATGACCGGGACATTCTCCCTGCTGGAGTTCCCGGAGTCAGCCGATTCCACGGTTGTCTACTTCGAAGGTGTGACGAGCGATCTCTACCTGGAGAAGGAGGCTGATGTGCGCCGCTATACCGGTCTGTACGACTACCTGAGGGCGGCCGCACTCGGTGTCGCGGAGAGCCGGTCGCTGATAGCCGACATCGAAAAGGAATTCCACGAATGATCACCCCGTCCGAGTACGGAAACCGATGGCGCAAGAGCAGTCACAGCGGCGGCCAGGGCGCCTGTGTGGAGATCGCCGTCCCGGGTGCGGGGGCGGTGGCCGTCCGGGACTCGAAGGACCCCCGCGGGCCCCAGCTGCGCTTCTCGACCGAGGCCTGGAACGCCTTCGCCACGGCAGCCGCGGCGGGCGCCTTCGGCGGACTCCCGGGCTGACGGTTCCGTACCCGGCGCGTCACGCGGCGCTCGGCCGCTCGCGGGGTGTTCAGCCCGTCGCGGGGTGTTCAGCCCGTCGCGGGGTGTTCAGCCCGTCACGGGGTAGCGGACGGCCCAGTTGACGCCCTCCGCCGTCCGCTGGTCGTGCAGTTCGGCGCCGTGCACCAGCTCCAGCACGAAGTCGTCGGCGAGTTCGAGGACCGCCGCGCGCCCCTCGACGCCCGCCACCAGGCCCGGCGGCAGCGCGGTGTCCCCGTGCAGCACCCCGAGCAGGTTGCCGCAGATCGCGCCGGTGGAGTCGCTGTCCCCGGAGTGGTTGACGGCGAGCAGCAGGCCCGAGCGGACGTCGTGGGCGACCAGCGCGCAGTAGACCGCGATCGACAACGCCTCCTCGGCGACCCAGCCCTCCCCCAGCGCCTCGACCCGGTCGGCGGAGGGCTCGCCGGCCCGGACGGCGTCCAGCGCGGCCCGCAGCGCGGCCGTGGTCTCCTCGTGCGCCTGCCGCTCGGAGAGCAGGGCGAGCGCGAGGTGGACGCCCTCCTCCAGGGTGCCGCCGCGCGCCACCGACTGGACGATCACCGCGAACGCACCGGCCGCGAGGTAGCCGGTCGGGTGGCCGTGGGTGAGCACCGAGCACTCCACGGCGAGCTGGAACACCAGGCCCGGCTCCCAGGTGGTGAGCAGCCCGAAGGGCGCCGCCCGCACCACCGTGCCGCAGGCCTTGGAGTGCGGGTTCTTGGGCCGCTCCAGGGTGCCGAGCCGCTCGGCGTCGGGCCCGGTGAGGCCGGACAGGCAGCCCTGACCGGGCGCGCGCTGGGCGTACAGCCACTCCTCGCGGCCCAGCCAGCCGAGGTCGGGGCGGCGCTCGTCCGGGCCCCAGTCGCGCTGGGTGGCGGCCCAGCGCAGGTAGGCCAGGTGCAGGTCGGTGGGCGGGTGCCAGCTGCCGGTGTCGCGCCGGATGTGGGCGCGGATGAGGCCGTCGACGGTGAACAGGGTGAGCTGGGTGTCGTCAGTGACGGCGCCGGTGCGCCCGTACGCGGGGACGTAGCCGGTGACGCCCTGCGGCCCGTGCTGGGCCCGGATCTTCTCCAGGGCCTCGAACTCGACGCCGGCGCCGAGCGCGTCGCCGATGGCCCCGCCGAGCAGGCAGCCCCGCACCCGGCTGCGGTAGTCCTGCTGCTGGGCGCGTGACCACAATGGCATCACGACGGGGCGCCTTTCCTCGGGATGGGGCCGCACGACGCTCGGCCGGTCGCGCGCCCTGGCACTGTATTCGAAGAAGCGAACCGATCGACCGGATCCATCGAACACCAGCGCTTCAACAATTTGTTGCCACCCTGCCATCGCGCGGCCATGACCGACCACCCGGGACTGCCTACCGTGCCGGGCCGTGACCATCTCCCGCACCCGTACCACCGCCGCGGTCGCGCTGGTCGGGGCCCGCCATGTCCGGGCACTCCCCCGGTCGGGACCCGTCGTGTCCGGGCACTCCCCCGGTCGGGACCCGTCGTGTCCGGGCCCCGCGGTGCCCGCGCCCCGGCGGAGGGCCCTCCGCCGGGGCCGGGCCGGTCAGTCCAGTACGGGCAGCAGCTCCGGCAGGTGGCCGTCCGAGGCCAGCGCCGCGGCCCGGCGCTCGGCCGGCACCTCGCCGTAGGTGGTGGTGCGCTGACGGTGCGGACGGCCCGCGGCCTCGGCGATCGCCTGCAGGTCGCGCACCGACTTGTAGCTCCCGTACGCCGAGCCGGCCATCCGCGAGATGGTCTCCTCCATCAGGGTGCCGCCCAGGTCGTTGGCGCCGGAGCGGAGCATCTCGGCCGCGCCCTCGGCGCCCAGCTTGACCCAGCTGGTCTGGATGTTGGGGATGTGCGGGTGCAGCAGCAGCCGGGCCATCGCGACCACCGCGCGGTTGTCCCGGGCGGTCGGGCCGGGCCTGGAGATGCCGGCCAGGTAGACCGGGGCGTTGGTGTGGATGAACGGCAGGGTCACGAACTCGGTGAAGCCGCCCGTCCGCTGCTGGATCCCGGCGAGCAGCCGCAGGTGGCCGAGCCAGTGCTGCGGGGTGTCCACGTGCCCGTACATCATCGTGGACGAGGACCGGATGCCCAGCTCGTGCGCGGTGGTGACCACCTCGACCCAGGTCGCGGCCGGCAGCTTGCCCTTGGTGAGGACCCAGCGGACCTCGTCGTCCAGGATCTCGGCGGCCGTGCCCGGGATGGTGTCCAGGCCCGACTCCTTGGCCCGCTGCAGCCAGTCCCGGATCGACAGGCCGGTGCGGGTCGCGCCGTTGACCACCTCCATCGGGGAGAAGGCGTGCACGTGGATGCCGGGCACCCGCTCCTTCACCGCGCGGGCGATGTCGAAGTAGGCGGTGCCGGGCAGGTCCGGGTGGATGCCGCCCTGCATGCAGACCTCGGTGGCACCCACCTCCCAGGCCTGCGCGGCCCGGTCGGCGACCTGCTCCAGCGAGAGGGTGTAGGCGTCCGCGTCGGTGCGGCGCTGGGCGAAGGCGCAGAAGCGGCAGCCGGTGTAGCAGACGTTGGTGAAGTTGATGTTCCGGGTGACGCAGTAGGTGACGTCGTCCCCGACGGCGGCGCGGCGCACGTCGTCGGCGATCCGGCAGAGCGCGTCGAGGGCCGGGCCGTCCGCGTGGAAGAGGGCCAGCGCGTGGTCGCCGGTCAGCTTCGTCGGGTCGTCGGCCGCCACCGCCAGGGCCTGCCGGAGGTCCCCGGCGAGGCGCTCGGGCGCGCCCTTCGCGAGCACCTGCTCGCGCAGCACCTCCCAGTCGCCGTACACGTCCTCGAAGTCGGCCCGGCGGTCCCCGGTGCGGCCCTCGGTGTCGATGGTGGCGTGCAGGTCGGTCCGCCCGTACGACTCCGGCAGGTCCTCGGGCTCCTGCCAGGGCAGGCCGCGGACCACCGCGTCCGGGTTCGCCAGGCCGGTCTCGGGATCGGCCAGGGCGCGGACGTGCGGCAGCACCCGCGGGTCCAGCCAGGGCTCGCCGTGGCGCACGTAGTCGGGGTAGACGGCGAGGCGCTCGCGCAGCTCGAAGCCGGCTGCCGCCGAGCGTTCGGCCAGTCGCTCGATCTGCGGCCAGGGGCGCTCGGGGTTGACGTGGTCCGGGGTGAGCGGGGAGACCCCGCCCCAGTCGTCGATGCCGGCCGCGATCAGCCGCTCGTACTCGCCGTCCACCAGGTTCGGCGGGGCCTGCAGGCAGGCGCCCGGGCCTAGCAGGTGCCGGGCGACGGCCACGGTGGCGACCAGCTCGTCCAGTTCGGCGTCCGGCATGCCGCGCATCGCCGTGTCCGGCTTGGCGCGGAAGTTCTGCAGGATCAGCTCCTGGATGCCGTGGTACGCGCGGGAGACCTTGCGCAGCGCGAACAGCGACTCGGCGCGCTCCTCGTACGTCTCGCCGATCCCGATCAGCAGGCCGCTGGTGAACGGGACGGAGCTGCGTCCGGCGTCCTCCAGCACCCGCAGGCGGACGGCGGGTTCCTTGTCCGGGGAGCCGTGGTGCGGACCGCCGGGCTCGCTCCACAGCCGGGTGGCGGTGGTCTCCAGCATCATGCCCATCGAGGCGGAGACCGGCTTGAGCCGCTGGAAGTCCGTCCAGCTCAGCACCCCGGGGTTGAGGTGCGGCAGCAGCCCGGTCTCCTCCAGGATGCGGATCGACATCGCCCGCACGTACGCGATGGTGTCGTCGTAGCCGTGCGCGTCCAGCCACTCGCGGGCCTCGGGCCAGCGGTCCTCGGGCTTGTCGCCGAGCGTGATCAGGGCTTCCTTGCAACCGAGTTCGGCCCCGCGCCGGGCCACCTCCAGCACCTCGTCGGGGGACATGAACATCCCCTGCCCCGCGCGGCGCAGTTTGCCGGGGACGGTGGCGAAGGTGCAGTAGTGGCACTTGTCGCGGCACAGCCGGGTGAGCGGGATGAACACACTCTTGGAGTAGGTGATGACGCCGGGACGGCCGGCCGCTTCGAGGCCGGCGTCGCGCACCCGGGCGGCGCTCGCACAGAGGTCCCGCAGGTCCTCGCCTCTGGCTTGCAGCAGTACGGCGGCCTCGGTCACGTCGAGGGCGACGCCGTCCCGGGCGCGGCGCAGGGCGCGGCGCATCGCGTTCGCGGTCGGGGGGTTGCTTGCGTCCATGGCGGTTCCGTCCATGGCGCGACCCTACGCCAGCGGTGGTACCCCGGGATGAGCAACCCTGAGACCGTCTCAGGGTCGGCATACCCACGAAGGCCAACCCGATCTGGCCCTGCAGGGCGATGACGCCGGTGGCGCGGCGGCCTCTAATGGAGGGGTAAGGCCAAGCGCACGTGTCCGCAGAGGAGTTGAGTACGCCATGACCAATGAGACGGTGACGGGGGACGACCAGGACGGCGGTGTTCCGTACCGCTCGCGGCGGCGCGTCCTGGTGCGTGCCGGGGTGCCGCTGGCGGTGGCCACGGTGATCGCCGCGGGGGTCGGGCTGGTGCCCGCGCTGGCCGCCGACTCCCCTCCCGACCTGCCGACGCTGACGGCGGAGCAGGTGGTGGCCAAGGCCCTCGGCTCCCAGACGCAGGCCCTGTCCGGGACGGTCTCCGTCAGCACCGACCTCGGCCTGCCCAGCCAGCTGCTGGGCATGGCCGGCGGGCTCGGCGCGGCGGCGTCCGGGCACGGCGGGGACGCGTCGGGCGCGTCGGCCGACCCCCAGTCCAAGCTGCTCGGCCTGCTCGGTGGCGACCGGACGCTGCGGGTCGCGGTGGACGGCCCGGACCACCAGCGGGTCGACATGATGGAGAACATGGCCGGCTACACGGTGGTCCACAACGGCGACCAGGCCTGGGCCTGGGACAGCTCGACCAACAGCGCGGTACACATGACCGGCCGGGCCGCCGACAAGCACCCGCAGGCCCCGCTGTCCGAGCTGCCGGCCACCCCGCAGGACGCCGCCCGGCAGTTCCTGACCGCGAGCGCCGGCACCACCTCGGTCACCGTGGCCGGGACGGCCAACGTGGCCGGGCAGAAGGCCTACCAGCTGAGCGTGAAGCCGACCCAGAGCGGCTCGACCGTCGCCGAGGTCCGGATCGCGGTGGCCGCCGACAACGGGGTGCCGCTCTCGGTGGCGGTGAAGTCCACCGACGGCACCACCGTGCTGGACGTCCACTTCACCGACGTGTCCTTCGCCAAGCCGGCCGCCAAGACCTTCGAGTTCACCGCGCCCAAGGGCGCCAAGGTGACGGAGCAGAAGGCGGACGGGGCAGCGGCCGAGGGCAAGGCCGACGGCAAGGCCGCGGCCAAGGGCGGCGCCAAGGAAGGGGCCAAGGACCACCAGGGCACGAACGTGATCGGTGAGGGCTGGACGGCCGTGTTCACCACGCAGCTGCCCGGCGGCCCGATCGAGGCGCCGAAGGGCGACGGCAAGCACGGCGGCCACGGCTCGGTGAACCCGCAGGGGCTGATGAAGTCGCTCGGCAAGCAGGTCGACGGCGGCACCCTGATCGGCACCAAGGTCGTCAACGTCCTGCTCACCGACGACGGCCGGGTCTTCGCCGGCGCGGTGACCCTGCCGACCCTGCAGCACGCCGCCGGGGTGAACTGACGGATGACCAAGACTCCCGTAACGGGGGACGTTACGGAGTCGGCCGGGGGTCCGGGCGCCGAACCGCGCCCGGCCCCCGCTCCCGTTCCGCCCGCTTCCCCTGCTCCCGCCTCCGCCGGTCCGGCCGGTTCCGCCGCTTCAGCCGCTTCAGCCGCTTCAGCCGTCGACGACGTCATCAGGACCCGCGGCCTGACCAAGCGCTTCCGGGGCGGCCAGCTCGCCGTGGACGGCCTGGACCTGGCAGTCCCGCGCGGCTCCGTCTTCGGCTTCCTGGGCCCCAACGGCTCCGGCAAGACCACCACCATCCGGATGCTGATGGGCCTGATCGCCCCCACCTCGGGCATGGCCACCGTCCTCGGCGAGTCGATGCCGCAGTCCGTCGCCACCGTGCTGCCCCGGGTGGGCGCGCTGATCGAGGGCCCCGCGCTGTACGGCTTCCTCTCCGGGCGGGACAACCTGGTCCGGTTCGACGCCGCCGACCCGACCGCCGACCCGCGCACCCGGTCGCAGCGGGTCGACGCGGCGCTGGAGCGGGTCGGCCTGAGCGCCGCGGCGGGCAAGAAGGCCCGCGCGTACTCGCTCGGCATGAAGCAGCGCCTGGGCCTGGCCTCCGCGCTGCTGCAGCCCCGCGAGCTGCTGGTGCTGGACGAGCCGACCAACGGACTGGACCCGCAGGGCATGCGGGAGATCCGGGCGCTGGTCCGGGAGGTCGCGGCGGAGGGCACCACGGTGTTCCTCTCCTCGCACCTGCTGGACGAGATCGAGCAGGTCTGCACCCACGCGGCGGTGATGTCCCGGGGCCGGCTGGTGGTGCAGGGCACCGTCGCCGAGCTCGCCGCCCGGGCGCAGGGCCGACTGGTGGTCCGCACCCCGGACGTGGCGCAGGCCGCCGAGGTGCTGGCGGCCCACGGGGTCGCCGCCCTGGTGCCCGGCGAGGGCCGGCTCGACGGCGAGTTGGGCGAGCGGAGCGACGACGCGCTGCCCAAGCTGTGCGCGGCCCTGGTGGAGGCCGGGGTGCGGGTGCACGGCTTCGGGCTGGAGCGGGGCACGTTGGAGGACGCCTTCGTGGCGCTGACCGGGGAGGGCTTCGATGTCGCGGGCTGAGGCGCTTGCACCGCGTACGGGCCGGCGGCCGCAGACGGCGGCCGGGTTCCTGGCGCTGTTCCGCAACGAGCTGCACCTGACCTTCCGCCGACTGCGCACCAAGGTGCTGCTGGGGATCCTGGCGCTGCTGCCGATCCTGATCGGGGTGGTCGTCAAGCTCAACACGGACAGCCCGCACGAGGGCGGCGGCGGTCCCAGCTTCATCGCGCAGACCACCCAGAACGGACTGTTCCTGGTCTTCACCGCGCTGGCGGTCGCGCTGCCGGTCTTCCTGCCGATGACGGTCGGCGTGGTCGCCGGGGACTCGGTGGCGGGCGAGGCGGCCACCGGGACGCTGCGCTACCTGCTGGTCGCCCCGGCCGGGCGGACCAGGCTGCTGGCCGCCAAGTTCACCGCCGGCCTGGTGTTCTGCCTGGCCGCGACGGCGGCGGTCGCGGCCGCGGCGCTGGCCACCGGCGCCGCGCTCTTCCCGCTCGGCGAGGTCACGCTGATCTCCGGTGACACCATCGGCTTCACCGACGCGCTGCTGCGCGCGGTGCTGGTGGCCGGCGTGGTCGCCGTCTCGCTGGCCGGGCTGGTCGCGATCGGGCTGTTCGTCTCCACGCTGACCGGCAGCGGCATCGCGGCGATGGCCGCGACCGTCGGGCTGGTGATCACCGTCCAGATCCTGGACGCCTTCCCGCAGCTGGACGCGATCAGGCCGTTCCTGTTCACGCACTACTGGCTCAGCTTCTCGGACCTGCTGCGCCAGCCGATGTACTGGGACGACGTGCTGAAGAACCTCGGGCTGCAGGCCGCCTACGTCGCCGTGTTCGGCTCGGCGGCCTGGTCCCGCTTCACCAGCCGGGACATCAGCGCGTGACGGTTCCGGCGGGTGACGGTTCCAGCGGGTGACGGCCCCGGCCCGTGACGGCTCGGGGCGGCTGACGGCTCGTGACGGCTCGGGGCGGCTGACGGTTCTCAGCGGGTGACGGCCGCCCCGGCCGTCTGCGCGGGTGCGGGCTGCGGCACGGCCGCGGCCCGCACCGCGCGGTCGGCCCGCACCTGGCGCAGCGCGTCCCAGGTGAGCACCGCGAGGGCGGCCCAGACCAGGGCGAAGCCGGCCCAGCGGGCGGGCGGCATCGACTCGTGGAAGACGGCGACGCCGATCAGGAACTGGAACACCGGCGCCAGGTACTGCAGCAGCCCGAGCACGGTCAGCGGCACCCGGACGGCGGCCGCGCCGAAGAACAGCAGCGGGATGGCGGTGATCACACCGCTGAGCATCAGCAGCCCGGAGTGCCCCCAGCCGTACGAGCCGGCCACCGTGTGCCCGAAGGTGCCGTGCCCGCTGAGTTCCAGGTAGACGAGGTAGCCGAGGGCGAACGGGAACATGAAGGCGCTCTCCGCCGCGAGGCTCTCCAGCCCGCTCAGCCCGATCTTCTTCTTCAGCAGGCCGTAGGTGGCGAAGGAGAACGCGAGGGTCAGCGCGATCCACGGCAGCCGCCCGTACGCGACGCTCAGCACCGCGACGGCGAGCGCGCCGACGCCCACCGCCGTCCACTGCGCGACGCGCAGCCGCTCCTTGAGCACCAGGACGCCGAAGGCGATGGTGACCAGGGGGTTGATGAAGTAGCCGAGGCTGGTCTCGACGACGTGTCCGGCGTTGACGGCCCAGATGTAGACGCCCCAGTTGACGGAGATCACGGCGGCCGCGCCGGCCAGCATGGCGATCCGGCGGGGCTGGCGCAGCAGCGGGCGTATCCAGCCCCAGTGCCGCTGGGCGACCAGCAGCAGGACCACCGCGACCAGGGACCAGACCATCCGGTTGGCCAGGATGTCGTCGGCGGCGCCCGGCTCCAGCAACGGCCAGAACAGCGGGAAGAGCCCCCAGATCCCGTAGGCCGCGACGCCGTACCAGAGGCCCCGGCCGTTGTCCTGCTGCTCTGTCTGTGGCATGGCCGAGTGCCCTTCCGCGCGCGTGTGGTCGAGGTGACCGTAGCTGGCGGAAGGGCAGGCTGTCATCTCCGTTTCCGGATTTTGGTCATGACATTGTTTGAATGCTGGACTTCCTGGGCGTTTCAGGAGCTCAGCGCGGCCCGGACCGAATCGGCCAGCGGGGCGGTCGGGCGGCCGATCAGCCGGGCCAGGTCGCCCGAGGTGCCGGCCAGCTCGCCGCGCGCGATGCCCGCGTCCACGTCCACGAACACCTCGGCGAAGCCCTCCGGCATCCCCGCACCCACCAGCACCTCGCGGTGCTCGGCCGGGGTGACGTCCCGGTGCACGACCGGCTTGCCCGAGGCCTCCGCCAGCTCGGCGGCCAGCTCGGACAGGCTCCAGGCCGCGTCACCGCTCAGCTCGTACGCCTTGTTCTCGTGGCCGTCGCCCTCGCCGGTCAGAACCGCCACGGCCGCGTCCGCGTAGTCCCGCCGCGGGGCGGTCGCCACCCGGCCGTCCCCGGCGCTGCCGAGCACCACGCCCCGCTCCAGCGTGCCGGCCACGTCGCCCAGGTAGTTCTCGGTGTACCAGCCGTTGCGCAGCAGCGCGTAGGGCAGACCGGAGGCGAGGAGCAGCTCCTCGGTCGCCTTGTGCTCGTCGCCCAGCCGGAAGGTCGCCGCGCCCAGGATGCTGGTGTAGGCGAGCAGCGCCACCCCGGCGGCCTTGGCCGCGTCGATCACCGCGCCGTGCTGGGACACCCGGCTGCCGAACTCGTTCCCCGAGATCAGCAGCACCCGGTCACCGGCCGCGAAGGCCCCGGCGAGCGTCTCGGGCCGGTTGTAGTCCGCCTCGTGGACCCGCACACCCCGCTCCGCCCACTCCCCGGCCTTGGCGGCCGAGCGGACCACGACCGCGATCTCGCTCGCCGGCACGGCCTCCAGCAGGCCCTTCACGACCAGGCGGCCGAGCTGTCCGGTGGCTCCGGTGACGACGTACATGGTTCTGCTCCCTGTGGCTGTTCCGATCACTTCACGACTCACCCTAGGGAGGGCACTAACTTCTGGATAGTACGTACTTTGAAGTACGGTACTGACATGGAGGTAATCGAGGAGGAACGGTCACTGCTGGACCGGGTGCCCGACGTCTACGACCGGATGTGCCCCTCCCGGGGCGTGCTGGAGCACGTCACCAGCCGCTGGGGGGTCCTGGTGCTGGTCGCGCTGCGGGAACGCGGCTACCGCTTCAGCGAACTGCGCCGCCGGGTGGCCGGGGTCAGCGAGAAGATGCTCGCGCAGACCCTGCAGACGCTGGA
Source organism: Kitasatospora sp. NPDC097691 (assembly GCF_040302665.1). Classification (NCBI taxonomy): domain Bacteria; kingdom Bacillati; phylum Actinomycetota; class Actinomycetes; order Kitasatosporales; family Streptomycetaceae; genus Kitasatospora; species Kitasatospora sp. NPDC097691. Next base: position 123,662 of record NZ_JBEORY010000020.1, read on the forward strand.
ACGGGACGGCATGGTCCTGCGGGAGGCCCATCCGGTGATCCCGCCCCGGGTGGACTACAGCCTCACCCCGCTCGGCCTTGAGGCGGCCGAGTACGTCTCGGCGCTCGCGCACTGGGTGGAGGCCCGGATGTGCGCCGTCTCGGAGGCCCGCGAGGAGTACGACGCCAGGCCGCGCTGACCCGCCGGGTCGCGGGGGCGGCGGCGGGGCTCCGCGGTCGGTGCGGTCAGGCCGCACGGCCGGAACGGCTGGGCCTCGCGTACGGCTAAGCCGCGCCGATCAGGGCTTCCAGGCCGTCCAGGACGCGGGCCAGGCCGAAGGCGTAGGCGTGGTCCGGGCTGTACGCGCCGCCGTGCGCCTCGCCGGCGGCGGCGCCGACCCGGGCCGCCACCGGGTAGCGCTCGGGGTCGAAGACCCGGGCCAGCAGCTCGGCGTTGGCGGCCCACCACTGCTCGTCGGTCATCGCGCTGTCCTGCTGGGCGGCGCGCTCGTCGGCGGCCATCCGGGCGCAGGTCTGGACGAAGCCGAGCAGGTGGGTCAGCGCGGCGTCCAGCTCCACGTCGGCCAGACCGGTGTCCTCGAAGGCGCGCAGCTCGTAGTCGTACTTGGCCATCAGGCCGGGCCCGAGCGGCGGGCGGCTGGTGGAGACGGCGGCGACCCAGGGGTGGGCGCGGTGCAGCGCCCGGTTGTCGTCCGCGACGGCGGTGACCCGGGCGCGCCAACCGTCACCGGCGGGGGCACTGCGGGGCATCGTCGCGTAGACGGTGTCCAGCATCAGGTCGAGCAGCTCGGCCTTGCCGGGCACGTAGGTGTACAGCGCCATCGGGGAGAGCCCGAGCTCCTGGGCGACCCGGCGCATGGTGACGGCGTCCACGCCCTCGGCGTCGGCCAGGGCGATCGCGGCGGCGGCGATCTCACCGGTCGAGCGCGCCTGCCTGGGCCCGCGCCGACCGGGCTTCTCCTCGGCGGTGAGCCCCCAGAGCAGGGCCAGGGTGCGCGCCGGGTCTCCTGCGCTGCTGCGGTCGGTGGCCATGGGGGCCATCGTTTCACGCATCGCCGGGGGCCCCGCACGGCGCGACGGCTACTGATCACGCATCGCCGGGGGCCCCGCGCGGCGCGACCGCTACCGTCTCCCCATGACCAGCCCTGAGCCGCTCCCCGGTACGGACACCGCGCAGACCCTCCGCGCCCGGGTGACCTGCCGCCGCTGCCACCGGCCGCTGCACGACCCGGAGTCGCGGATGCTGCGGCTCGGGCCGGAGTGCCGCGACCCGGCGGAGCGGGTCGCCCGGTTCGACGTCGACCAGGACCCGTTGCCGGGCATCGGGTAGCTCTCGGGGGCCGGCGCGGGGGCTGGTGCGGGGCCGGCGCGGGGCCGGCGCGGGTGTCAGCCGCGGCCGAGCAACCGTCCGAGGAAACCGGGGCGCTGCGGTGCGGGGGACGGTTCCGGGTCGGGCTCGGGCGTCGGCTCCGGATCCGGCTCGGGGGCGTCGGCGGCGTCCTCGGCGCGGATGGCCGCCCGTGCGAGGTCGCGGTCGGCGGGTGACACCCAGGGCGCGGCGAGCACCAGGCGGCACACCGAGCGCAGGATCGTCACCACGCGCACCCGCCGGGCGTCGACGCAGTAGTGCAGCCGCCGCCGGAGCTGCGCGGCGATGTCGGCGCGGGCCTCCGGGTGCGTCCAGCCGATGGCGACCAGCGCGAAGCCTGCCGCCTCCGCGACCCAGTCCTCCGGTCCGAGCAACAGGTCGAGCAGCACCCGGCGGCGGTCCGACTCCGGCCACGGCTGGTCGGTGCGGTGGTGGGCGATGCCGAGACAGGCGAAGGACTGCACGGCGCGCACCCACAGCTCGGGCTGGTGGGCGAGCAGGGCCCGGCCGAGCTCGTCCTCGCGCGGCAGCGGCGGGTGGGCCAGAACCCCGAGCAGGTCGTCGAGCGACAACCCGGCGAGACGGACGGCGTGGTCGTAGGCGGCCGGGACGGTCGGCCAGACGATCCCGGCGGTGGCGCGGACGAGTTCGGCGCTCTCCGGCGCGGGCGGGACGACGGCGGGCCTGGGGTCGGTGCCCTCCCAGGCCCAGATCCGGGTGGTGGTCGCGGCCAGCGGCCGCCGGGGGTCGGGTTCGTCGACGGACTGGTAAACGACGGTGCACAGCGGCAGCGCGAGGTGGAGGGCCAGCTGCGAGCTGGGCGGTTCGACGGTGGAGACGTTGCAGTCGACCGCGGTCCCGCGGTCGGTGTCGGGCGCCGCGAGGACCTGGTGCAGCAGGTTGATGGTGGCCTCGGACGTGCCGGGGACCATGCCGAACCAGGGCTCCTGGTGGCTCAACCGCGCCAGGACGTCCTGGGCGTACTCGTGGTCGGGGTGGGCGCGGTGGTGGTCCGCCAGGCCCAGCAGGTGCGCCGGGTCGCCGTCCAGGGCGTGCCGCAGGCCGTACCGGGCCGGGGCCGCCTTGGGGTGGTCGGGCTCGGTGGCGAGCACCCGGTCCAGCCAGGTCAGGCCCTCGGCGGGGCGGTCGAGGGCGCCGTACAACTCGGCGACGTCGACGGCGAGGTAGCTGCTGGAGTTGTCCCGGTCCGGCGCGGCCCGCTCCAGCTCGGCCTCCCAGACGGCGAGGGCCCGTTCCGGGTGGCCGTCGGCGCGCAGGGCGTTGCCGAGCATCACGGCGGGCAGGTACCCGGGGGCCGCGCGATGGGCCCGTTCGGCGAGTTCGACGGCGTGGGCGGTGGCGCCGAGCCGGCGGGTCAGGCCGGAGGCCATCGCCAGCAGCAGCGCGTGGTCGCCGTGGCGGGCCAGCACGGACTGCACGAAGGCCTCGAAGGGCCGGACGGCCTCGGCCAGTTCGGCGGGGAGCGGGTCGGGCAGCGCGCCGGCCGCGCGGGCCACCGCCTGGGCGACGGCGTCCGGGTCGACCAGGCCGGGCAGGTCCTCGCGGGCCAGCCAGGCGGTGTGCGCCCAGGGCCGGGCCGGCTCGTACTGGATGGCGGAGGCGAGCAGGCCGACGGCGGCGTCCCAGTCCCCGGCGGCCGCCTCCACGTGGGCGCGGCAGACGACCGTGCCGAGGTACACCTCGCCGTCCAGCGGGAACAGCTCGCGCGCGGCCGCGGGGCCACCGGCGGCGGCGGACAACTCGGCCAGCGCCTCGTGCAGTTCGGGTAGCTGCGGGTCGGCGAGGATGGCGTCGGAGAGGTGGTCGGCGGCGTGGTCGAGCTCGCCGGAGTCGATCGCCAGCCGGGCGACCGCGACCTCCCCCTCGGCGGCCAGCCGGGCGTCGCCCTCGTCATCGGTGTGACCGCCCATGCCCTGCCCCCCGGTTGCGTCGTCTCGATCCGGACGAGGCTATCCGGTGCGGGCGACGATCCGGTGATCAGCCTGGCGGCGAACTCCGGCCAACTCTCCGATCGGATACGGCCCTTACGAGTGGTTCAGACCTCCAAGGAGTGCAACTCGCGGCCACTGCCACCACGATGGCCGAGGCGCTTCGCAGCCGAAGTGCCGCTGTCCCCCTGTCGTTCGAGGACACATCGAGGATCCGATGAAGCTTTCGCGCACCGTGTCGCTGGCCGCCTCGGCCGCCGTCCTGAGCACCCTCGCCCTCGCCGGTCAGACCGCCCCGGCGTCCGCCGCCGGCTCGTTCGTGGTCAGCGAGTCCCAGTTCAACCAGATGTTCCCGAGCCGGAACTCCTTCTACACGTACAAGGGCCTGGTCGACGCGCTGAGCGCCTACCCGAAGTTCGCCGCCACCGGCGACACCGCCACCCGCAAGCGCGAGGCTGCCGCCTTCCTCGCCAACGTCAGCCACGAAACCGGCGGCCTGAAGTACGTCGTCGAGCAGAACACGGCCAACTACCCGCACTACTGCGACACTTCGCAGCCGTACGGATGCCCGGCGGGGCGGTCCGCGTACTACGGGCGCGGCCCGCTGCAGCTGAGCTGGAACTTCAACTACAAGGCCGCCGGCGACGCCCTGCACATCGACCTGCTGCACGACCCGTACCAGGTCGAGAAGAACCCGGCCACCTCCTGGAAGACCGCCCTCTGGTTCTGGAACAGCCAGAACGGCGCCGGACGGATGACCTCGCACGACGCCGTCGTCAACAACAGGGGCTTCGGCGAGACCATCCGCAGCATCAACGGCGCCCTGGAGTGCGACGGGAAGAACCCCGCCGAGCGCAACGACCGCATCAACCTCTACAAGAAGTTCGTCGGCGTGCTGAAGACGGACGTCGGCGGCGGCAACATCTCCTGCTGAACGCCTGCGTGAGGCGGAGTGGGAAGTCGGCCCGGCCGACTTCCCACTCCGACTGCCCACTTTGGCTTCCGGATCCGGCTTCAAGCTCGGTCCTCGGAGTTCGGCGGCGGTACCGTTGTCAGTGCCCTCTGCTTCACTGACGCCAGGCGTGGAGAAGGCTGCGTCGAGGGGAGGCTGCGATGGGTGTGCTGACCGATCTCCTGCCGTTGGCTGAGGAGTTGATAGGCCTCGCACGCCGGGCGCGCGCGGCAGGCGAGCGGCTGTACTGCTGGATCTGCCTGTAGCGGTCGGCGCCGGCGGCTTCACCTGCCGATCGGGGTGGCGCCGGTGGCCGCCGTCGACGCTCGGTCATCGCCTGGAAGGCCTCCGTCTGCGCCGGGCCCCCAGGGCGGAAAACCGTTCGACCCGCGCCTGACCCGCCTGGCATCCTCCGGAAACCGGGTCGACACCGTGTCTTCGCAGGTCACAGACCTGACCGCCGACATCGCCCCGGTCGGGCGGCCGCTACGATCGGCCCGGCTCACGGAGTCCTCCGACGGTCGGGGGCACGCTCCTCGAACGGGGGATCCACGGATGGAAACCGACCCGGCCTGCGTCGTCGACGAGAGCGGCGACCTCGGTAGCGCCGTTGCCGACGCCAACGCCAACGCTGGCAACGGCAACGGCAACGGCAACGGCAACGGCAACGGCAACGGCAACGGCAGGATGGTCCTCAACCTGGCAGCGATGGTGGCGCTGGCCGCAGGCCTGGTGGCCGGCGTCTGGGGGCTGTCGTTCGTCGCCAACCCCCCGAAGCAGAACGGGAAGCCGGTCGCCAAGCCGGTCGAATGCGCCGCCCCCAGGCCCACGGACCCGCCGGGGTATCCGGCACTGTGCGCCGCGCTCAACCGCCCCGATCTGCCGACCCTGCTGGGCACGCCCGAGGACCGCGTCACCACCGCGCACCCTGCGCCCGTCGTCTTCGGCAAGGACGTCATGGCGGAGGTGCGCCTCACCATCACTGTCGTCAGCCTGATGGACAGCAGCACGTCGGTTGACGACATGATCGGCATGCCGCAGTTCTTCGCCAAGCCGACCACCCTCCTCGGCCACCCCGCCGTGACCTACTCGTCCAACGCGATGCCGCTCATCCCCGCCCCCGGCGCGAAGGTCGGCCCCGCCACCCGCAACCTCGTCGTCGCGCAGGACCCCAAGGCGCCCGGCGGCCAGGCCTTCGAGCTCGCCGTCTTCCGCGTGGACGGCCGGAGTCCCGACGACGCGGCCTTGAACCGGCTCGCCGAGACGGTGCTGCCGACCCTCCCGGGCTGGGTCGCCGCAACGCCCTGATCCCACGGCCCGCACGGCCTGAACATTTCACTACGAGAAATATTCAGGTCGATGAGCGCGTTGAGCCGGGACGTCGGCGCGGGAACGGCCTGCGCGATGGAAGGAGAGCAGCGCCGTGCGCGTCGAAGTGTGGAGTGACATCAACTGCCCCTGGTGCTACATCGGCAAGGCGCGGTTCGAGCGGGCCTTGGAGCGGTTCGAGCACCGCGAGGAGATCGAGGTCGTCCACCGCTCCTTCGAGCTGGACCCGCGCGCACCGCACGAGGCCCGTCCGGTGGTGCCGCTGATCGCCGCCAAGTACGGGATGAGCCTGGAGCAGGCCGAGGCGGCGGAGGCGAGGATCGCCGAGAGCGCGCGCGGGGAGGGGCTGCCGTACCTGAGCGAGGGGCGTGACGCGGCGAACTCCTTCGACATGCACCGCCTGCTGCACTTCGCCAAGGAGCACGGCCGGCAGGCCGAGCTGCTGGACGCCCTGTACCGGGCCAACTTCGCCGACGAGCGTTCGGCGTTCGAGGAGGGTCGGCTGGTCGAGCTGGCCGTCGAGGCCGGGCTGGACGGTGAGGCGGCGGCCGCGGTGCTGGCCGACCCGGACGCGTACGCGGACGCGGTCCGCGAGGACGAGACGACGGCGAGCGCCATGGGGGCGACGGGCGTGCCGTTCTTCGTCCTGGACCGCAGGCTGGGCGTCTCGGGCGCCCAGCCTGCGGAAACGTTCACCCGCGCCCTGCAGCAGGCTTGGGAGACCCGGGTCACCGTGCCGCTGACTCCGCTCACGCCGAAGGGGTAGCACGGGCCGACCGCCTGGTCCGGCGGTCAGGCCGGGATGAGCGCCTCCCACTGGTCCCGGGTCGGGCCGTCGTGCTGTGGCGAGAAGTCCGGCCGGGCAGCAAGCCAGACGGTGACGTGCCGGTCGACTTCTTCGGTGCCGTAGGCCTCGTCCGACGTCCGCACCAGATGCCGCACCTGGGCCCGGGCCCTCATGACGACCGGGTCGTCGAAGGCGCTGGCGGCCACGGCGGCCGCCCGTCGATCCGGGAGGGTCGAACTCTCGGCGAGGCGTTGCTCGTTGCCGCGGTCGGCCGTCACCTGCGCGTCGAACCACGGGCGGAGCGCCTGCGTCGTCCAGGCGTGGTAGTCGGCCGGGTCCGCGGCGATCCGGTCGACATGGGTGGCCAGGTACTGGGCTGCGAGCAGGCCGAGGGCCACGCCGTGGCCCAGGGTGGGGTTGGTGTGGATGAGGCTGTCGCCGGCGTTGACCAGGCCGGTGACGACCGGGCCTTCCTCGTCGGCGAGGGCGGTCCAGCGGTTGTCCAGGCCGGCCATCGCCAGGACGTCCGACTGCGGTTCGGCTGCCAGGTCGAGCCAGGCCGCGGTGGCGGGGAAGCGGCGGGCGACGGCCTCGAACACGGCGGGGTCGGTGAGCGCGCCCCGGGTCGGATCCGCGGTGGAGAGCATCACGTTCACCGCGAAGGTGTCGTTGTCGGAAGGAAAGACGCCGGCGAGCGCGAACGCTGCGGCCGAGCCGTTCTTCACCCGCCCGGGGTCCCGCGGGCCCTCGGCACGCAAGCGGTACCAGCGGCTCAGATAGGCGATCCCGGTGCGGTGGCTGTCGACCACCGGCGGGCGGCAGCCGGCCGCGACCAACCAGGCGGGAACCGGCGAGCGCCGACCGGAGGCATCGACGACGAGGTCCGCCCGATGCGCTTCCTCGCCCACCCGTACCCCGGTGACCCGGGTGGGGCTGCCCTCCCCGAAGGTGAGAGCACTCACCCGGCAGCCCGACCGCACCTCGACGGTGGGCTCCCGCCGCACGGCCGCGGCCAGTGCGGCCTCCAGCACGATGCGGCGGGTGCGCAGGGTCACCAGGTCCTCGTCGCCCGCCCGGTGCGGCGGATGCTCGTCGAACCAGTCGAAGTCGTGGTACTCGTGGGCCCCGCGGTCCAGCAGGTCCACGTAGACGTCGGGGGCCTCGGCGCGCAGAACGGTACGCACCGGCGCGAGGAACGAGTGGGGCTGGACGGCCTGCGGAACCCGGGGCCTGTTCCAGTCGAAGAAGTCCCGGTTGAGGTCGTCGCCGGCCTCGCGAGCGTCCTGCTCGAACAACGTGACCGTGTGGCCTCGTCGACCGAGCATGAGCGCTGTCCCCAGCCCGCTGGTACCCCCACCGATCACCGCAACCCGCGCCACCGAACTCCCCTTCGCGTCGTGTTGCGGAGGGAGACTACCGCTCAGTGATCTCCGATTGCCAACCGTGGTCACAGGTCACAGGCCTGATTTCCGGTCAACGGGCAAGCGGGACAAGGAACTCCGGCCGCAGACGCCAAGGGCTGCCGTCCTCGGTCTCGACGTGGTAGACCGGCCCGACACGGCCCCCGTCCCGGTCGTCGGCCTCGATGGCGCAGTCGAGGACCACGCCCCGGGTGCCCAGGATCTCCTCGCCCAGGTGGCCGAGCTCGGGTCGCGGCGGGTCCGGGGTGGTCAGTGCCACCCGCTCGCCGCGGGCAAAGGTGGCTTCGTCCGGCCATTCGATCGTCACGGCGGCAGAGTACGCCGCGGGTCTCAGTCGTAGAAGAACTGGCGGAGGTCGTCGGCGGCTCCGGGCCCGAAGACGAAGGCCTCGAAGCCGATGACGGTACGGGACGGCGGCGGCCCGTCGAGCGGGAGCCGCCGCAGCCAGGCCTCGCCCTGCTCGCCGACCGCATGGATTGCGGACAGCAGTTCGGCCATCCTCGCCGGCCGGGGCGGCGTCACACCGGTCACGGGCACAAGCCTCCAGCCGCCGGCGCGGGCGGCGACGCGGAGCACATCCGCCCAGGCAGCCAGACGGCCGAGCCTTACGGGCCAGGGGAGTTCAGTGGACGGGTCCACGTACGCCGGGGTCGTGGCAGCGATGTCGTCCATGACCCGGCGCTCAAGCGTCGTGCGAGTCCAGCGACCCTCCTGGGCGTCCTCAATGGCGGCATCCCACCACTCCCAGGCGCTGTGCAAGCGGGCCGCGAACTCGTCCATGCGGCCCAGGCTAGTGGGAACGGGGATTGAGGCGGGCGGCCAGCCAGGGGGAGTTACGGCCGGCGGCCTCGCGGTAGGCGATCCGCTGGACGGCGAAGAGCAGCCGGTAGAGGTTGAGGGCCGTCTCGGAGTCGTCCGCGGCGAAGCCCAGGTGGTGGATGAAGTCCTCCAGGTCGGGCCAGTCGAAGTCGTCGTCGACGGGCGGGGTGACCTGGACGCCAGCGAGCGTGTTGAACGCGGCGGCGACGGCGTAGTGCGTGGCAGCGAGGGCGTTGGCGACGGACGGGTCGGGGTCAGACATCTCGGGGGTCCTCTTCGTCGGGCCTTGCAACGTTGAGCGCGGTGACGACGCCGAGCGCGACGGTGGCCATCGCCAGGGCGAGGAGAAGCAGGAAGGCGGCGCCGATCAGGAACCGCACGGGGGCTCGCGGTCGGCGTCGAGGAGGAGGGTCAGGAGGTTCATGAGAGTGGAGGCGGGAGCGGTGTTGAAGCAGACCAGGACGCGGCCGTCGAGGGTCTTGTCCGTGGTCGCGGAGGGGAAGACCAGGCCGAACTTCTTGCCGCGTTCGTGGAGTTCGGCGAGGAGCGTGCGGATGTGGGCGTCGGAGTACGCCAGGATCCGGGGGTCCGTGGGCTGCATGGGGTAGCGACGGCGACTCACGCGGCGGGCTCCAGCTCGAACCAGACGGCCTTGCCCCGCTTGCGGGGGTCGGCGCCGAAGCGATGGGTGAGGGTGCGGACGAGGTGAAGACCGCGGCCGGAGAGGGAGAGCGGGTCCGCGGGAGTGCGGGGCTCGCCGGGCAGGACGGGGCTGTCGTCGCAGACGGAGACCCGGAGGCGGGTGGTGGACAGGGAGACGACCACCAGCGGAGCCGGACTGCCCCCGTGGCGCCAGGCGTTGACGAAGAGTTCGTGGAGCGCCAGCTCGGCGTCCGCGATCGTGGCCGGCGGCCACCCGGCGGAGGCGAGGAGGTCGGACAGCTCGGCCCGAGCGGTGGACCAGTCGGGAGGGTTGCAGGCACGCATGAGACCCCCAGAGAAGGGAGAGGAGGGGTGATCAACGGAGGGTCACCGTGAGCGAGACCTGGTGAGGCTGCTCTGCGGTGCGAGAACAGGCGTTACTGACACTCCGCCATGTGATCGGTGCAACACTGAGAGTAGGGCCATCGGTCACATGCGTGCAACCTAGTTGCCGAGATGCCTTGGCTGACTTGGCTAAGCTCACTCGTGTGGGTGGAGACTGGCCCAACACGGAAGGAATCCCCCTTGGCACTCAGGACCCAAATCAGCGAGCGACAGCGGCGGTTCGGCGCTGAGCTGAGGAGGTTGCGCGAGGCTGCCGACCTGTCGGTCAAGGATGCTGGCGCTCTCATCGGCATCGCCGGCCCGCAGCTCAGCCACATCGAGGCAGCACGTACCGGGCTCGACCCCGAGCGTCTCACGAGCTTGCTCAGCAGCTACGGGTGCACGGATGATACCTACATCAGGCTTCTGCATGATCTCGGAGCGAGCAACGGCAAGGGCTGGTGGAGTGAGTTCAAGGGGAGGGTTCCGGCGCTCTCACTGGATCTGGCTGAAGTGGAAGACAGAGCAGGGTCGTTCGCTGTCTTCGATGCGCTACACATCCCTGGAACGCTGCAAGTTCCGGGCTACGTCGAGGCCATCTACAAAGACGCCTACAAGGACGGGCGCTGGGATACAGCAACGGCCGTCGAGTTCCGCCTGCAACGCCAACGAATTGTCACCGATAGCAGGCAGCGACAGTTTCACTTTGTCATCCACGAAGCAGCCCTCCGGATGCAGTTCGCTGGCAAGGCGGTCATGAGGGACCAACTGCATCACCTCGTTGACATGGCAGAGCTTCCCAATGTCACGATTGAGATCTTGACGTTCGACGCCCCTGGAAAGGCTCCCTTCGCGGGCACGTTCCTCATCTGCGACCCTGGGTGCGCTGCTCTAACAACCGTCATCTTGGATGGACCGAAGCGCGCCCACCACCTCGGTGACCCGGAGGACGTTGCGGCGTATCACCAAAAGTTCCAGGAGATCAGGGATCTCGCACTCCCTGCAGTCGACACCAGCATGCCCCGCCGCGAGACACACTCTCGCGATTCTTGGGGGCTCCTTCAACACCTTCTTTACGAACTCCAGCACTGAAAGGGCACTCGATGTCCCAGCTCCTCTGGCAGAAGTCATCCTTTAGCGACGCTGACGGCGGCACTACCTGTGTTGAGCTGGCTTCCGGAGGCAAGGATGTCCGTCATCTCCGTGAGTCCGACGACCCCTCCCTCGTCATCACTACCTCTGCCGCCAAGCTCCGCGCCTTCCTCCTCGGAGCCAAGGCCGGCGAGTTCGACCACCTCATCTGAACCTCACCGCTCCCCCGCCCGCTCGCCGCGCCGGCGAGCGGGCGGGGGTCGTCCTCAAAGACCGGGAAACGCGAAGAACCCCCATCCGGGATCCGGATGGGGGTTCTTCACAATGATTGTTCGGCGGCGTCCTACTCTCCCACAGGGTCCCCCCTGCAGTACCATCGGCGCTGTGAGGCTTAGCT